>DAITNE010000345.1:0-2853 GCA_036834765.1 Methylocella sp. | reverse complement strand
AACCCGCCGCATCCCGACGCGCAATTCATGGCGATCTGAAGCAGGTCCACGTATGAGCCGTAATATTGAGGTTGCTCCTGCCAGGCCGTCTGCCCATAGCAATGGCCGGTATTGGGGTTGCCGCAGGAATAGTTCCCTGCGGGAGCCGGCGCGTTCGCGCAGACCAGCAACAGAAGAATCGTTGCGAGCGACAACAGCGCCCGACGACAAGACCTTGCGAACACCGAGCCCATAGAGTCCTCCTGTTCGTTCGCGGCGGCGGCTGCGTGAAAGGCTTCCCTACAACGGACGGATTCTTGAAAGGCGTCTTCCCTTCACGCGCCGGCTTTCTGCCGGCGTCAACAGCATCGTCTCCCGGTTGATGTCTAGCTCTGTGGTCGAGAGGCGCGATAACCCTATCGTATCCGCGGGCCGGCGTCTTCACGCTTCTGGCGCGCGCTCGAAGAGAGTTTCGCGTGAAAAGGTTGCCTGCGACTCCAGCGCGTCGACCGCGGCGAGAGCGTCGATGGAGCGTTGGAGTCGAATGTTGGCGCGCGAGCCTACGTCGGACTTTTGTCGCGGCCCGGCGACAAACCGCCTTAAACGGCCCGGGGAAGCGGCCTTTCTCCCACTCTACACTCGCCCGCTCTTCAGGATGAGGGAGAGGCGCCGAATCCTTCGCTCAGGAGAGGTTGGATTGCCCCTCACATCCCTTCGGGGCGGCCCGCGACCGTGACGAGGAGGCTTGCGTCGCCGAAGAGGCGCTTCGCCGCGCGTTTGGCGTCGTCCATGCCGACCGCCGCGATCAGCCTGTTGCGCTCGTCGAGATATTCAACGCCATAGCCATCGGTTTGCAGGTGGAGCAGTTGTGCGGCGATCTTGGTCGAGGTGTCGAAGCGCAGCGCATAGGAGCCGATGAGATATTTCTTCGCCTTTTCGAGTTCTGCCTCGCTCGGCCCCACCTCGGCGAGGCTTTTGATCTCGGCTTCGATCACCGCCATCGATTCGGCGGCGCGCTCGTTCTTGGTCGAGGTGCCGCCATAGAGCATGGCGCCGTGATCGTAGGTGACGAGCTGCGAATAGACCGAATAGGCGAGGCCCCGCTTCTCGCGCACCTCGCGGAAGAGGCGCGCCGAAAACACGCCGCCGCCCAGCACGTGATTGACCACCGTCGCGGCGAGAAAATCAGGATCGGTGCGGGCAAGGCCCTGACGGCCGAAGCGGATCGTCGATTGCGGCACGTCGATATCGACGATGACGCGCTTTCCTTCGCCCGAAAAGGCGGCGTCCGGCACGGGCGCGACATGGCCGCTCGCAGGCAGGGCGCCGAAGACTTCGTCGAGGCGCCTCGCGAGGCTCACAGCGTCGATGGCGCCGACGACGGCGATTTTCAGATTGTCGCGGGCGAAGGATTTCGCGCGCAGATCAGTGAGATCGCCCCGCACGAGCCTCGGCAGGACGTCGAGATCGCCCCGTACGGGCAGGCCATAGGGGTGTCCCGCATAGGCCGCCGCGCGGAAACTGCGGCTCGCCACCGTGTCGGGATCGTTCGCCTCGCGCTTGAGGCCGGCGGAAATCTGGCCGACGACGCGCTCGAAGGGCTCCGCGTCGAGCCGCGCCTCGTTGACCGCGAGGCGCAGCAGCTCGAACGCCCGCGCGCTGTTGCGCGAGAGCGTCTGCAGCCGGCCGGTCAGCATGTCGCGATCGGCGGAGAAGGAGAGCTCGATGGCGTCTTCGTCGAGCGCCTTGTGGAAGGCTTCCGCGTCCAAGCGCCCCGCGCCCTCGTCGAGCAGGCCGGCGAGGAGGTTCGCCGCGCCCGGCTTGCCGGCGGGGTCCTGCGACGCGCCGCCCTTGAAGGCCAGCTCCACCGCGACGAGCTGCACAGCGTAATCCTCGACGAGCCAGGCCTCGACGCCGCCGCTTGAGACGACTTTCTGCACGGACGCGGCGCGGGAGCGGGCCTCGGCTGGTTTCAGGTTCGGCGCGAGGGGCGTTGTGATTGCGGGCGCGGTCATTTCATTTGCATCCATGCGCGGCCAGAGGGCGCGCTGTTCAAAGGGGAAGAATCAGGCGGCGGCGGTCTCGGCCGCGCCCTCGTCATTCGCCGGCAGCAGGAAGCCGGCGACGCTGCGCTTCTTGTCGAGCCAATGCGCCGCCTTTTTCACGTCTTCCAGCGTCACCGCCTCGATCCGCGCCGGCCATGCGGCGACATCCGCGATCGAAAGGCCGGTCGCGAGCGAGGCGCCATACCAGCGCGCGAGCGCGGCCTGGCTGTCCTGCGCATAGACGGCGTCGGCGACGAGGCGCGTCTTGGCGCGGTGGAAATCGGCCTCGTCGACGCCATGGGCGGCGACATCCGCGATCACCGCGTCGATGGCCGTCTCGAGCCGCTCCAGCGAAACGCCGGGGGCCGGCAGGCCGAACACGTAAAAGCGCGTATCGTCGACCGCCGTGCCCTGATAATGCGCGCCGGCCGCCACCGCGATCTTCTGCTCCATCACGAGTTGCTTGAAGAGAAGGCTGGTGTTGCCGCCGCCGAGGAGATGACCCAGAACCTCCAGCGCCTCGCCGACGCCGGGCACCGCCGTGCGATAGGACGGCGCGAGATAAACGGCCTGGTAGGAGGGCTGCTCGACTTTTTCGTCCGTGAGGGTGACGCGCCGGTGCGCGCGGGGCTCGGGCTCGCGCGGGCGGTTGCGCTTCGGCGCTTCGCCATGGGCGGGGATGGGACCATAGATCTTTTCCGCCAGCGCGATCACCTCGGCCGGCTCGACATCGCCGGCGACGACGAGAATGGCGTTTTCGGGCGTGTAGAAGCGGTCGTAGTAGGCAAGCGCGTCGGCGCGCTCGAGGCCCTCGATCTCATGGCCCCAG
>DAITNE010000344.1:0-2870 GCA_036834765.1 Methylocella sp. | reverse complement strand
TGATGAATCAGCTCGACGCGGCGGAAGCCGCCCGCAAGGAAGCCGCCGACCGGCGCGCCGCCGCGGAGACAGCCCTCAATGAGGCCGATCGCGCGGCGCGCGCCGCCCTCGACGCGATGAGCGCCGCACGGGAGCAAAAGGCGCGCGCCGAGGCGCGGATCGAGGCGGCGGGGGCGCGCCGCGACGAGATCCTGCGTCAGATCGGCGCGGAGCTCGATTGCGCGGCCAGCGAACTTCCCGCGCTCGCTGGCGTCGGCCCGAACGACGAACTTCCCCCTCCGGCCGACGTCGAAAGGCGCCTTGAGGGCCTGAAGCAGGACCGCGAACGCCTTGGCGCCGTCAATCTCCGCGCCGAGGAGGAGCTCAATGAAGCCGAGACGGCGAAGGCAAATCTCGCCGCCGAACATGCGGATCTAACGGAGGCCATCCGGCGTTTGCGCCAGGCCATCCAGAGCTTGAACAAGGAAGGCCGCGAACGTCTCCTTTCCGCCTTCGACAGAGTCAACGCGCATTTCACGGAGCTGTTCACTACCCTCTTTGGCGGCGGTTCGGCCGAACTGCAGCTCGTCGAGTCCGACGACCCGCTGGAGGCGGGTCTCGAGATCATCGCGCGTCCTCCCGGCAAGAAGCCGCAAGTGATGACGCTGCTCTCCGGCGGCGAACAGGCGCTCACCGCTTTGTCGCTGATCTTCGCGATCTTTCTCACCAATCCATCGCCGATCTGCGTACTCGACGAGGTCGATGCGCCGCTCGACGACGCCAATGTCGAACGCTTCTGCGATCTGCTCGACGGGATGCGCCAGAAAACGGAGACGCGCTTCATCGCGATCACGCATAATCCGATCACCATGGCGCGGATGAACAGGCTTTTCGGCGTCACCATGGCCGAACGCGGCGTCAGTCAACTGGTCAGCGTCGACCTCGAAGACGCGGAGCGCCTTCTCGACGCAGGCTGAACCGTGCGCGACATCATGTCCGCAGTTTTCTGGAAGATAGTTTCGGCTTTTATTTCAGACGTTTAACTGTTTCTGTCTAAGTCTTGACAGGGGCCGCTGGCGCCCATATGTTTCGCCGGCTTCCAAGCGCTTGCCGCGCCGGCGCCTTAATTTCTCTCGCAGTCCACCCTGAAGCCGCCGCCTTTTCTCGCTTTTCGCATTGAGGCGACTTATAAACCGTCGATGCGCTTTGGCAGAGGCCGCATCGACGACAGGGAGCGGACGCAGGTGGGCGAGCGCGACAAACCTCGGAGCGAGGAACAAAAACGCGCGGAAGCTTCAGATGAAGCGGACCGGCGCGAGAGGGCAGCGTTGCGGTCACGACTCGACAAATTGTCGGCGGATCTCAACGCCAATAGGGATTTGAACGCGCAAAGCGGCGAGAACGAGGTTGGCCTTTCGGCAGCCTCCTTCGGCAGTGCGATGAGCCTCGGTTTCCGCGTACTCGTTGAATTCGTGTCGGCGGCGATCGTCGGGGCGCTGGTTGGATGGCAACTCGACAAATGGTTCGGGACGTCGCCGGTGTTTATTCTCGTGCTTCTGCTGTTGGGGACGGCGGCGGGATTTTGGAACGTATATCGCATCGCCGTCAAACCTTCGGGTCCGAAACCCTGAAGGTTGGATAGCATCGCAGGCTTAGGATCTTCGGCTTTGCCCCTGAGGCTTGCCCTGCAAGGCTTGGGCTCTGAGACGATGCAATAGGGAGGGGGGTTCGCACATGGCGGAAGCAATGGATCCGATCCATCAGTTCAAAATTGAACCGATCGTCAACCTGCATCCATTCGGCATTGACGCTTCTTTCACCAACGCCTCCCTTTTCATGCTGATCGTCGTGCTCGCCGCCTCGGCGCTGATGATTTTCGGCACTTCGACGCGTTCGCTCGTGCCCGGTCGGCTTCAGTCCGCCGCCGAGATGACTTACGAATTTATGGCGAACACGGTCCATATGTCGGCTGGACACGAGGGAATGAAATTCTTCCCCTTCATCTTCACACTTTTCCTGTTCGTCTTGTTCTCGAACCTTATCGGGCTCGTTCCCTACGCCTTCACGGTTACGAGCCAGATCGTCGTGACCTTCGCGTTCGCCGCCGTCGTCATCGGTATGGTAATCGCCTATGGATTCTACCGCAACGGAACGCATTTCCTCCGCCTTTTCGCCCCCTCGGGCGTGCCGGGCATTTTGCTTCCCTTCGTCGTCATGATCGAGATCATTTCCTTCATGTCGCGCCCGATCAGCCTTTCCGTCCGCCTCTTCGCCAATATGCTGGCGGGCCACATTACGTTGAAAGTTTTGGGCGGCTTCGTCGCCTCTCTGCTTGGTGCCGGGGTTTTCGCCTTAATAGCGCCGCTCCCGCTGGTCGGCGTCGTCGCGCTCACCGCTTTCGAATTGCTGGTGGCCGTGCTGCAAGCCTATGTCTTCGCCATTCTCACTTGCGTCTATCTGAATGACGCAATTCATCCGGGCCACTGAATAAATATGAACAACAGATCGGTGCCCGCTTCCGCAAGCCTAGGAGTAAAATATGGAACCTGCTGCAGCTAAGTTTATCGGCGCCGGTCTCGCCGCCATCGGCATGGGTGCCTCGGCGATAGGCGTCGGCCTGATTTTCGGTAACTTCCTCTTAGGCGCCCTGCGCAATCCAACGGCATCCGATGCGCAGTTCGGACGCGCCTTCATCGGCGTGGCGCTTGCGGAAGGCTTGGGCATCTTCGCCTTTCTCGTGGCACTGCTTCTGCTTTTCGTGCTTTAGAGCAATATCGCGACGCGCCCGAAGTCTGTTTCGGGCGCATCGTCTCCGGGATGAACGATCGCGAAGGATTCGACGATGGCTAGCCAGAAATCCGATGGCGTATCCAGCGGCACGGCCGAACCGG
>DAITNE010000343.1:0-2872 GCA_036834765.1 Methylocella sp. | reverse complement strand
AGCGTTTCATCGGCGTCTCCTGATGCAGCCGGTTCGACGAACCTTGCATAGCACAGTTCTCCCCAGGCGCCCGCCTCGCATTGAAATAGAGGCGGGCTTCAGATCTTTCCCCGCGCCGCGGGTGGCTCCTCGCGCCGTTTCGGGATAGATTCGCGCGAGCGTTGCAAGAGATGCGATTATGCCGGCCAATGAACTGAAAGACGCTGCGAGCCCCTATCTGCTGCAGCATGCGGATAATCCCGTCCATTGGCGGATGTGGAGCGAGGCCGCCCTGCGCGACGCGCAGGCTGAGGGCAAACCGATCCTGTTGTCGGTCGGCTATGCGGCCTGCCACTGGTGCCATGTGATGGCGCATGAGAGCTTCGAGGACGAGGCGACCGCCGCGGTGATGAACGAGCTCTTCGTCAACATCAAGGTCGATCGCGAGGAGCGGCCCGACATCGACCATATCTATATGTCGGCGCTGCACGCTTTCGGCGAACGCGGCGGCTGGCCGATGACGATGTTCCTGACCCCTACAGGCGAGCCGTTCTGGGGCGGGACATATTTTCCGAAGCAGGACCAGTACGGCCGCCCGGCCTTCGTCACCGTGCTTCGCGCGGTCGAGCACGCTTTCCGCGCCGAACCGGACCGCATCGCGAAAAATGTCGAGGCCGTTCGCGCGCGCCTGGCGAAGGCCGATGCGCATGGCGCCGGCGCTGGCGAGCTTTCGCTGGCGCTCGCCGACGAGGTGGCGCCGCATCTGTTGCAGGCGATGGATAGCGTCGATGGCGGCCTCAAGGGCGCGCCGAAATTTCCCAACACGCCGAACCTCGAATTTTTGTGGCGCGCGGGCGGGAGGCTCGGAGAAGCGCCCTACAGGGCCAGCGTGCGCGTGACGCTGCAGCACATGTCGGAGGGCGGCATCTACGATCATCTCGGCGGAGGATATGCGCGCTATTCGACGGATGATCGCTGGCTCGTGCCGCACTTTGAAAAAATGCTCTACGACAATGCGCAGATCCTCGAATGTCTGGCGCTCGCGCATCATGAGACGGGCGACGAATTGTTTCGCACGCGCGCGCGCGAGACGGTTGGCTGGATCGAGCGCGAGATGACCACTGCGGGTGGTGCGTTCTGCGCGAGCCTGGACGCCGACAGCGAGGGCGTCGAAGGCAAATTCTACGTCTGGACGTGGGACGAGATCGTTGCGGTTCTCGGCCATGAGGACGCGCGGTTTCTTGGGCGGTTCTACAACGCCTCGCCGATCGGCAATTGGGCCGATGCGCATTATCCGGGTGGCGTCACGATATTGAATCGTCTGGAATCGGCGCGCCCGACGATGGAGGAAGAGGCGCGACTGGCACCCTTGCGGCGGAAGCTGTTCGACGTGCGGGAGCAGCGGATTCATCCGGGCCTCGACGACAAGATTATGGCCGACTGGAACGGATTGATGATCGCGGCGCTGGTCAACGCCGGCACGCTGCTTGGCGAGCCTCGCTGGATCAGCCTCGCGGCGAAGGCTTATGATTTCATCGTCTCCACCCTGCAATATGCGGATGGTGCGGGAAAGCGGCTCGCCCATAGCTGGCGCGCGGGCGTGCTGGTCAAGCCGGGGCTCGCGCTCGATCACGCCGCGATGATGCGGGCGGCCCTGGCGCTGCACGAGACGCGCAATCTGCCGGGGCTTGCAGATCGAGCGCCGCGTGATTATCTCGCCGACGCAATTCGCTGGGCCGAGGCGCTTGACGCATGGCATGTCGATCCGCGCGTCGGGTTGCTCTGCATGTCCGCGGGCGACGCCGGCGACGTGATCCTGCGCCTTGCGCCGACGGCGGACGACGCCATTCCGAACGCGCATCCGGTCTATCTCACGGCGCTGGTGCGGCTTGCGGCCCTGACGGGCGAGGCGCGATGGCCCGCGCGGGCGGACGCGCTGTTTTCGGCGCTCGCGCCCTCGGTGCGGGCAAACCCCATCGGCCATGCAGGCATTTTCAACGCGCTCGATTTCCGGCTGCGGGCGAAGGAGATCGTGACCGCGGGGTCCGCACGGGGTCCGCTCTACGAAGCCGCGCTTTCGGCGCCTTTCAGCGACCGCGTTGTGATCGATCTCGACCGGCCGCAGGATTTGCCCGAAGGGCATCCGGCGCGCGTGCAAGCGGCGCTGGCGGGCGAGGGCGCAGAAGGCGCCGCCGCCTTCGTGTGCTCGGAAGGAACATGCTCCTTGCCCGTGCGGGATATCGAGGGATTGCGGGCGCTGATCGAGGCGCGTCAGGCATGATCCTGAAAAGCGCAGCGTTTTATATGATCAACATCAGCTAACAGGCGCGCTTGAAATTGGCGGCCGCGCGGGCCCGGATCTTCGGGGTCAAAAACAATAAAATTCGAGCGTCTCTCGACAGCTGACGTCAAGCCTCATCTGCCATTCTCGTGAAACGAGCGTGGGTGGAGTGTGGGCATGCCGGCGAAGGCGAAAAGACGCGGGGCGCAGGTCGGACGGGCGGAGATCGGACGGTCGGCTGGCCGCGCCGCCGGAAACGCCGGCGACGTCCCATTTGAGATCGAACCGGCCGCGAGCGATTGCGCTGCGACCGGCCGCGCCATGGACGATCTCGTGGCGGTGCGGCTAACCGAGATCAGCGACCTCAAGGCGCGGGAGGCCTCTTTTCGCCTCCTCTTCGACGGCAATCCGATCCCGACCGCACTGTGCGATCCGCGCAGTTACGGCTTTCTCGCCGTCAACGACGCGGCGGCGTCGCGCTGGGGTCATTCGCGCGAGGCCCTGCTGGGGATGAGCCTTTATGACGTCGCCCCCGCGCGAGGACTGGGACGACATGCGCCGGTGCGCGCAGCAGGCCCCTGTGCGCCCCGTGCAGGAGCGCATGGGACGTCA
>DAITNE010000342.1:0-2877 GCA_036834765.1 Methylocella sp. | reverse complement strand
TAGGTCGCTTCGACTGCAGTCCCGTCGAGGTAATTGGGACCGATCGGCGATTTGCCATGCCCGCCTGGGATGTCGAGCATGTAGGTCGGCTGGCATAAGCCGGAGACGCGCCCGCGCAGCTGCCGCATCAATTCGCGGCTCCGTTCGATATCGACCCTGAAATGCGCCGTTCCGGGGGCGAGATCGAGATGATGCAGATAATAGGGCTTGATTCGCGCCTCGACAAACCCGCGCATCAGCGCGCCCAGGGTTTCGATATCGTCGTTGACGCCGGCGAGCAGCACGCTCTGGCTCAGCATCGGAAAACCGGCCTCGACGAGGCGGGAGCAGGCCGCCCGCGTGGCACCGGTCAGTTCGCGCGGATGGTTGGCGTGCAGAGCGACATAAACGGTTTTTCCCGAGCGTCCGAGGCTCTCGATCATGGCCGCGTCGATTACGCCCGGATCGACGCAGGGGACCCGCGTGTGAACGCGGACGATTTTGACGTGATCGATGGTCTTGAGGCGAAGCATCAGCTCGCCGATCCGGCGCGGCGACAGCGTGAGCGGATCGCCGCCGGTCAGGATCACCTCCCAGATGTTCGGCTGCGCCGCGATATAGGCGAGGGCGGCGTCGAGCGCTCGCGGCGCGAGATGGGCCGGACCGCGAGGTCCGACGACCGCGCGGCGAAAGCAGAAACGGCAGTAGACGGGGCAGGTGTGCAGAAGCTTCAGCAGCGCGCGATCGGGATAGCGGTGAACGACGCCCTCTACGGGACTGAACGCCTCGTCGCCGATCGGATCGCTGCGTTCCTCAGGGCGCGGAAACAGCTCTGCGATATCGGGGATGAACTGCCGCGCGATCGGGTCGCGGGGATCGTTAGGATCGATCAGGGCCGCCACCGTCGCCGTCACGCCGATGGCGTAGGTCTTCCCTATGGCGTCGATCTCCGCCCGCCGCGCTTGCGGCGCAAGACCCGCGTCGATAAGGTCGGCGGCAGTGCGGAGCGTTGAGGAGGGATTCGTCATTTCGCCCAAACGCCCTCGACGACCGGGGTCCAGATCACCTGCTCGATGTGAGTGGCGCCGGTTGCGAGCATGACCAGCCGGTCGAACCCGAGCGCGATGCCGCTGGCCGGCGGCATGAGCGCCAATGCCGCGAGAAAATCCTCGTCTATCGGATAGGCCTCGCCATAAATGCGCATCCGCTCCGCCATTTCCGCCTCGAAGCGGCGGCGTTGTTCGTCGGGATTGGTCAATTCGCCAAACCCGTTGGCGAGTTCGACGCCGCAAGCATAAAGTTCAAAACGCTGGGCAAGCCGCTGATCTGCCTGCAAATTAGCGAGAGCAGCCTCGCTTGCCGGATAATCCATCAGGATTGTCGCGCGACCGTGTCCAAGATGAGGCTCGATTTTGGCCGAAAGGATCTTGCTGAAAAGATCGGACCAACTGTCATCTTCGACGACGCGCACGCCGCATCTGCGCGCATTGTCAGCGAGCGCATCGCGGTTCGGCGTCAAGCCGTCCAGCGTCGCCAGAAGATCGACGCCGGCATGACGATCGAAAGCCTCGGCGACGCCGAGGAGTTCGAATTCCTCGAACGGGTCGGCGACGCATCCGGCGTGGCGGAGCAGATCGCATCCCGCCGCCTTGGCCGTCGCGGCGAGCAGTCCGGCGCAGTCCTCGATGAGCCGCTGATAGGGCGCATGGGCCCTGTACCATTCGAGCATGGTGAATTCGGGGTGATGCAAGCGGCCTCTTTCGCGATTTCTGAAGGCGTGCTCCAGCGTAAAGATCCGTTCCTCACCCGCAGCGAGCAGCTTTTTCGCCGCGAATTCCGGCGAGGAATGCAGATAAAGGGGCGATCCCGCTCCCGCTTCGTCCTGCATCTGTGTGGCGAAAGCGCTGATATGGGCTTCATTGCCGGGCGAAACCTGCAAAATCGCCGTATCGACCTCGACGAATGATTTCGCGCCAAAAAAGGCCCGCGCGGCCGCCGCCATCTTGGTCCGAGCCTTGAGAAATGGGCGCCGGTCGTGATAAATATCCGGCCGCCACCATGGCGCTGCGGCGCTCATGACGCTATTTCGCTTGAAAAGCGCGCCGGAACATGGCTAGCGATAGGCCGCAAAACGGATGCGCGCTCAAACGCGAGGTATTCTTCACGCCGCCCGCATGGCGCTTTCCGCGCGGCTGCGCCGGGGCGAACCCGCAAGATCATCGCGTCCGGCTCCGATACATCATGTCCGGATTCCGAGGCGGCGCCCGCGAGCAGGCATTGGCGACGCTTCACCGTATAAATTGAAGGAAAGACAGTGAAAGTCATC
The DNA here is from genome assembly GCA_036834765.1 of Methylocella sp. GTDB lineage: Bacteria > Pseudomonadota > Alphaproteobacteria > Rhizobiales > Beijerinckiaceae > Methylocapsa. The sequence continues at coordinate 572 of DAITNE010000342.1, read as the reverse complement.
GCCAGTTCGATTCGCAAGGGCAATATTATCGAGAGAGAGGACGGCCATCTTTACGTCGTCCTGACCGCCGAAAGCTTTCATCCTGGCAAAGGCACGCCGACGACCCAGATCGACATGCGGCGCCTCTCGGACGGCGTCAAGACGACGGACCGCTACAAGACGACCGAACAGGTCGAGCGCGCCTATGTCGAGGACTCAAACTACAGCTACCTCTATCAGGACGCCGACGGCTACACATTCATGAACGGCGAGAATTTCGATCAGGTCATTGTGCCTCCCGAGGTGATCGGCGACCAGTCGATCTATCTGCAGGAAGGCATGAACTGCGTTCTGTCGATGTTCAACGGCGTCTGCGTCGCCATCCAGCTGCCGCCGCGCGTGACGCTCGAAGTCATCGAGACGGAGCCCGCGATGAAAGGCCAGACGGCGTCGTCCTCGTATAAGCCGGCGAAGCTCTCCAATGGGGCGCGGGCCATGGTGCCGCCGCATATTTCGCCCGGCACGCGCATTGTCGTGCAGACGGAGGACGGCTCCTACGTTGAGCGAGCCAAGGATTGACGGGACGCGGCTCG
>DAITNE010000341.1:1519-2881 GCA_036834765.1 Methylocella sp. | reverse complement strand
CCGATATCGATGTGATCGTGGTCGGCGCCGGCGTCGCCGGCCTCGCCGCCGCCGACGAATTCGCCCGCGCGGGCTGCCGCGTCGAACTCGTCGAGCGGCGCGAGGGGCCGGCCCTTGGCTGCTCATATCTTGCCGGCGGCATGATCTCGCCCTGGTGCGAGGAGGAAGGCGCAGAGCCGCTGGTCGTCGAACTTGGCGTCGAATCACTGCGCTACTGGACCGAGATCGTGCCGGTCGCGACGACGCATGGCTCGCTAGTGCTCGTCCCCCCGCGCGATCGCACGGAGCTCACGCGCTTCGAGCGCCTGACGAGCGAGCGCGAGCGCATCGGCGCGGCGGAAATCGCGGCGCTGGAGCCCGATCTCGCCGGCCGCTTCGACGAGGCGCTGTTTTTTCCGCGCGAGGCGCATCTCGATCCCCGCGCGGCGACGGCGGCGCTGGCCGGGCGCCTCGCCGCGATGGACAATGTTTCGCTCTTCTATGGCGTCGATGCGGAACAATTGTGGGACGACGCCGATTGGACCATCGATTGCCGCGGTTTTGAGGCGCGCGATGCGTTGCCCGGCCTGCGCGGCGTCAAAGGCGAGATGCTGGTTCTTTACACGCGCGAGGTGAATCTCTCGCGGCCGATCCGCTTCATCCACCCACGCCATCCCGCCTATATCGTGCCGCGCGGCGACGGCCGCTTCATGATCGGCGCGACGATGATCGAAAACGAAGAGGCGGGGCGGATCACTGCGCGGGCCATGCTCGAACTGCTGGGCGCCGCCTACGCCATCCATCCGGCTTTCGCCGAGGCGGAGATCATCGAGACCGGCGCCGGCGTTCGTCCCGCCTTCGCCGACAATCTGCCGGGGTTGCGGATCGAAGGCCGGATCATCTACGTGAACGGCCTCTATCGGCACGGGTTCCTGGCGGCGCCCGCGCTGGCGCGGCGAGCGGTCGCCATAGCGCTTGAGGGCGCCAGCGTTGAGGAGGCGATGCATGCGCATCGAAGTCAACGGCAAGAGGCGTGAGGTCGCGGCCGAGACGCTCGCGGCACTGCTGCGCGAGCTCGAATATGACGACCGTCATGTCGCGACCGCGCTGAATCAGACGTTTGTCCGCAAAGTGGACCGCGGCGAGGCGAGGCTCAAGGAAGGCGACCGGATCGAGATCGTCAGCCCGCGGCAGGGAGGCTGACATGCAGGACATCGAATCCAACGCCGACGCCCTTAGCCTTTACGGCGTCGCGCTGTCCTCGCGCCTCATCGTCGGCACCGCGCAATATCCCTCGCCCACGATCCTCGCCGAAGCGATCAAGGCGGCGCGGACGGAGGTCGTCACCGTCTCGCGGCGCCGGGAATCCGGCGCAAGCCGGGC
>DAITNE010000341.1:0-1509 GCA_036834765.1 Methylocella sp. | reverse complement strand
TGGCGTTCGCGCGCTGCCGAACACCGCCGGTTGCCGCACCGTGAAGGAGGCGGTGACGACCGCTGAGATGGCGCGCGAAGTGTTCAACACATCCTGGATCAAGCTCGAAGTCATCGGCGAGGAGGACACGCTTCAGCCCGACGTCTTCGGTCTCGTCGAGGCCGCGGCGAGTTTGAGCCGCGACGGATTTCAGGTGTTTCCCTATACGACGGAGGATCTCGTCGTCGCGGAAAAGCTCCTGCGCGCCGGCTGCGAGGTTTTGATGCCCTGGGGCGCGCCGATCGGCACGGCGCGGGGCCTCAACAATCCTTATGCGCTACGCGCGCTCAGGGCGCATTTCCCGCAAACGCCGCTGATCGTCGACGCCGGAATTGGCGCCCCTTCCCATGCGGCGGCGGCGATGGAGCTCGGCTATGACGCCATCCTGCTCAATACAGCCATCGCGAAGGCTGGCGATCCCGCCGCCATGGCTCGCGCCTTTGCGCTTGGCGTCGAGGCGGGGCGCGCCGGCTTTCGCGCCGGTCCCATTGAGCCGCGCGACATGGCCGCGCCTTCGACGCCGGTGATCGGAAGGCCTTTTACGGATCCTGCCTTTTCGGATCTGGCGCGTGCTTGATCCGTTTTATATGATCGTCGACAGCTCAGACTGGATTGCAAGGCTGCTGCCCTGCGGCGTGCGGCTCGTGCAGCTGCGCGTGAAGGACGCTTCCGATGAAGTTCTACGCGCCGAAATCGTCAAAGCGAAGGCGCTCTGCGATCTGGCCGGCACCCAGCTCGTCGTCAATGATTATTGGCGTCATGCAATCGACGCCGGCTGCGATTTCATCCATCTCGGCCAGAGCGATCTCGACACGGCCGACCTACCCGCGATCCGCCGTGCGGGACTAAGCTTCGGCGTCTCGACGCATGACGAGGCCGAACTTGATCGCGCGCTTGAGGCCGACCCCGCCTATATCGCGCTTGGGCCAATCTATCCGACGATTCTGAAGAAGATGCCGTTCGCGCCGCAAGGTCTCGCGCGCATTGGGGAATGGCGAAAGCGCATCGGAAACATTCCCCTCGTCGGCATCGGCGGGATCACGCTGGATCGTGCGGCCGGCGTTCTCAACGCGGGGGCCGACAGCGCGGCGGTCGTGACCGACATCACGCTCGCCGCCGATCCGGAGCAGCGCGCGCGAGACTGGGCGAAGGCGACGCGGATTTTCGCACATTGAGCTGCTCCTCGTCGCCTCTCAAGCCTCAATCGGCCTCCTCCTCTCGACATAGCGAAAGCTCCATTCGATTTCGAGCCCCTCTTCGGTCTCGCCCGCGATGACCATTTGCGCCGAGGCCACCGGACCTTCGGGCGCGGCGAAAAAGACGCTCTCCTCGATATATGCGGACCATGCGCTCTCGAACAGCCAGCGCCTGCCGTTCGGCAGCACGCAGAGGACGGCACGGCTCTCTCGAAGGAGCTTCAGCCGCACATTCGGATGGATATGGAAACGCAAGGCGAACGAGCGCCGCGCG
>DAITNE010000340.1:0-2901 GCA_036834765.1 Methylocella sp. | reverse complement strand
GGGCCGATGGCCGGCCTCGGCCTCGGCTGGGTCATCGTGAACGCCGATGGAATTCGCCCCACGCTAATCGCAAAGAGTGGCGGCGGCGTCGGCTTCATGAGCTATATCGCCTTCGCGCCCGGCAAGGGCGTCGGCGTCTTCGTCGCCATCAACAGCGCCAGTTTCGGCGCGTTCGCCAAGCTGACGGAAGGGGCGAACGGGATCATCGCCAATCTCGTCACGCGGTGAGTTGCGTGGCGTCAATCGCCCTTCACCTTCTCGAACGCCTCCAGCGCCCGCGCGCGGGCTTTGGCGTGGTCGACGATCGGCCTTGGGTAGGTCTGGCCGAGCGCCACCCCGGCCTCGCGCAGGGCGTTTTCCGACGCCAGCCAGGGCTTGTGGATCCATTTATCCGGTAGCCCGCCCAGCTGCGGGACCCAGCGGCGGACATATTCGCCGCTCGCATCGAATTTCTCGCCCTGCGCGACCGGATTGAAGATGCGAAAATAGGGCGCGGCGTCGGTGCCCGAGCCCGCGATCCACTGCCAGTTCAGGGGATTGTTGGCGGGATCGGCGTCGCAGAGCGTATCCCAGAACCATTGCTCGCCGATGCGCCAGTCGATCAGGAGATGCTTGACGAGAAAAGAGGCGGCGACCATGCGCACGCGGTTGTGCATATAGCCGGTCGCCCAGAGTTCGCGCATGCCGGCGTCGACCAGCGGATAGCCGGTGCGCCCGCGCCGCCAGGCGGCGAGTTCATCGGCGGGCGGATCGCGCCAGGGCATTGTGTCGAAACGTGATTGAAGATTGACCGTTGCGGCGTCGGGATGACTGAACAGCAGATGATAATTGAACTCGCGCCAGCCGATTTCGCTCAAGAATTTGTCGGCGCCCCTGGCGACTTCTAAGTTCCGCGCGTCGGCCTCGCGGATAGCGGCGACGATCTGGCGGGGCGAGATTTCGCCAAAGCGCAAATGCGGTGAGAGGCGTGAGACGCGCTCGCGGGCCGGACCGTCGCGGCTTTCGGCGTAATCTTCGAGTCCGGTTTCGATAAAGGCGGCGAGGCGATTGCGCGCCCCGTTCTCGCCCGGCGTCCACGCGCCCTTGAGGCCGCCAGCCCAGTCGGGCTTTCGCGGCGCCAGGCCGAGTTGCGCGAGGCTGACCGGCGCGGGCGCCCCGGCCGGATATGGCGCCGCCGGAATTCTGACAGGCGCGGCGACCGGACCGCCCGGGGCGGGCAAGGCGCGGGCGGCGCGCTCATAGGCCGTAAAGACCTTGAAGCCGCCGCCATCGCCTTTCTTGACTTCCCACGGCTCATGCAGAAGTTGGCCTTTGAAGCTTTGCGCCTTGATGCCGGCGTCGGCGAGCAGCGTCTTGAGCGCGGAATCGACGGCGATTTCGGCGCGGCCGTAGCGCCGCGTCCAGAATGCTGCTCCGGCGCCGGCCGCGCGGGCGAGAGCGGGGACGATCTCACCCGCCGCCCCGTGGAAAAGATCAAGCCGGCCGCCGCGCGCGGCGATTGCGTGGCCGAGCGCGGCCAGCGAATGATGCAGCCACCAGCGCGCGGCGCCGCCCCGGGGACGCAAGCCCGCGCTCGCTTCATCGAGGATATGGATGCAAAGGACGGGGCCGCCGCCAGCGCAGGCGGCGGACAGGGCTTCATTGTCGGCAAGGCGGAGATCGTCGCGGAACCAGACGATGGCCGGCGGCTGTTCTGGTCTCAAGCGCGTCATTTCGCTCCCCGGCACTAAGGCGGCCTCGATGCGCCGCTTGCGCCTCGCGCCGCGATCGCCTAAGCGGATTTCTTAACGGCAAGGGACGCGCATGGCTGAGGACAGACTGCACGAGGCGATCGTCCGCCACCACGATAAAGTTCTGATCGTCGATTTCGGTTCGCAGGTGACGCAGCTGATCGCACGCCGCGTGCGCGAGGCCGGCGTCTATTGCGAGATCGCGCCGTTTCAGGCGGCGGAGAAAGCCTTCGCGGAACTCGCGCCCAAGGCCGTGATTCTCTCCGGCGGGCCGAGTTCGGTGCTTGACGCGGGCTCGCCCCGCGCGCCCCAGGCGCTGTTTGCGGCGGGCGTGCCGATCCTCGGCATCTGCTATGGCGAGCAGGTGATGGCCCAGCAGCTTGGCGGCAAGGTCGTCGCGGGCCATAGCCACAGCCGCGAATTCGGCCGCGCCGAAGTCGAAGTGCTGCGCCAGAGCGCGCTGTTCGACGGAGTCTGGGAGCAGGGCAAGAGCTATCCCGTTTGGATGAGCCACGGCGATGCGGTGAGCGAGCTGCCGCCGGGCTTCGCGCCCATAGCGACGTCGCCCTCGGCACCCTTCGCGGCCATCGCCGACGAGGCGCGCAAGCTCTATGGCGTGCAGTTCCACCTTGAGGTCGTCCACACGCCCGACGGCGCGCGGCTGATCTCGAATTTCGTACATAAGGTCGCAGGCGCCAGACCCGACTGGACGATGGGCGCTTTCCGGCAGGAGGCGATTGCGTCGATCCGCGCGCAGGTCGGCTCCGGCCGCGTGCTCTGCGGCCTCTCGGGCGGCGTCGATTCGGCGGTCGCCGCCGTGTTGATTTTCGAGGCGATCGGCGAGCGCTTGACCTGCGTTTTCGTCGATCACGGCATGCTGCGTCAGGGCGAGGCCGAGGAGGTGGTGAGCCTCTTTCGCGGCCATTACAATATTCCACTCGTCCACGTCGAGGCGCGCGACCTCTTTCTCGGCGCCCTGACCGGCATTCGCGATCCGGAGGAAAAACGCAAGATCATCGGGCGGCTGTTCATCGCCGCCTTCGAGGCGGAGGCGAAAAAAATCGCCACCGACGGACGCGGCGCGCCCAAGTTTCTGGCGCAGGGCACGCTCTATCCGGATGTGATCGAGAGCGTCTCCTTTAGCGGGGGTCCTTCGGTCACGATCAAGTCG
>DAITNE010000339.1:0-2920 GCA_036834765.1 Methylocella sp. | reverse complement strand
CAGGCCGCTCGCGCCTTTTCCGCCGTCCGCGCCGCCGCGATGACGCGGGCGCCTCGAAGGCTCAGGACGCGAACCGTCTCGAGGCCGAGGCCGGAATTGGCGCCCGTCACGAGATAGGGGCGGCCCGACAGATCAAGCCCCTGCGTCGCCTGCTCGGCGCTCGAGCCATAGCCAAACCCGCTCGGCCCTTTGCCTTTCAGCATCGCCAGCAAAGACATAGAATGCTCCCATCGTTGACCGCTTCCAGGAGAGGTGGTGACTGGCGCGCGAAATTCCACGCCTGCGATGACGCCTCAGCAACGATCGCGCATCGCCGCGGCGATTTTGCACGCCGGACCCGGATGATAGGCCTGGCTAAAGCGTCGCCGCCCGCGCGGGCGCGGTCCTGTCCTCGGCGGCCCTGTCCTCCGCGGCCCTTCCCTCGATGGAGTGGCGATAGCCGGCGACGACCTCCTCGGGGCGGCCCAATTCGCGAACGGCGCCGTCGTCGATCCAGATGACGCGGTCGCACAGCGTCGATAGCATCTCAAGGTCGTGCGAAACGACGAGGATCGTGCCGCGCTTGGCGAAATCATGAATGAAGGCGTCGCATTTGGCCTGGAAGTCGGCATCGCCGACCGAGAGCGCTTCATCGACGATGAGAATGTCCGCGTCGGCATGCGCGCAAACCGCGAAAGCGAGCCGCGCCGCCATGCCCGTCGAATACATTTTCAGAGGCTGGTAGAAGAATTCGCCTATATCGGCGAAGGCCGCGACCTGATTGAGACGCGCTTCGATGACGGAGCGCTTGACGCCGAGAATGGCGCCGCCGATCAGCGCATTCTCGCGGCCTGTCAGCTCATGATCGAAGCCGGAGCCAAGGGCGAGGATCGGGGCGATCCTGCCAGCCACTTTGACGTTGCCGAGGGTCGGCCGCGTGATGCCGCAAATGATCTGCAGCAACGTCGTCTTGCCGGCGCCGTTGCGCCCAATGATGCCGACCGTCTCGCCTTGATGAACCTTGAAGCTGACGTCCTTCAGCACCCAATGATTATGGTAAAACTGCTTCCAGCGCCCGAACAGAGTCTGTTTCAGCTGGTCGTTGCGGCGCAAATACAGCTGATACGCCTTGCCGACATTGGCGCAGTTGATGACGAGCTCAGATGACATCGACGAACACGGCCTTGTACTGCATGAAAAACCGATAGCCGAAATAGAACACGATGAGCGACCCCGCGACCGTCCCCGCGTAAAGCAAAGCGCTGGGCAATCTGCCGAACAGGAGAAGATCGCGCGTCATTTCAACATAATTGCCGATCGGATTTAAATGCACGTAAAGGCGTAAATGCGGCGGCACGTCGTCGATCGAATAGAAGATCGGCGTCGCGAACATGAAGACCGGCACGATCGAGATCATGAGATGGGCGACGTCGCGGGTGAACGAGCCGAGCGCCATCAGGAACCACGAAACGCCGAGCAGGGCCAGAAAGAACGGAATCGCGACGAACGGCAGCAGCAACGCCGTGAGCGGCAAATTGTGGCTGACCGCGAGCTTGAAAACGACCAGGACGGCGAGGCTGATAAGGGCGTAGACGGAAGCGCGGATCGCCGCCGTCCACGCGAGGGTCTCGCTCGGAAAGATCGACTTTTTGATGACGCCGGCCTGTTCATGCAGCATGGCGGGCGCGCGATAGGCGAGTTCGCTGAAGAGATTGAAAATGATCAATCCCGCAAAGATCGACAGGGCGTAGCCGCCGACGCCCACGTTTTTCGCCGAGGCGGGAACGCCGACCGCGCTCGAGAAGATGACCGTATAGGCGCTCAGCATGACGAGCGGTCCGAAAATGGCCCAGAGCCAGCCAAGGATGGTGCCGCGGAACCGGACCGCCAGTTCGCGGCGCACCACTGCCCGGATCAATTCCTGATAGCGCCAGGCGTTTTCAAAAGGCGTCGCTAAATTCATCCCCTTAGAAACCCGACCCGTGATGGAAAGCCGCGCCAAAGCGCGCGGAGGCGCGTGACGCCGCGCGATGGCGGGGATGTAGACCAGTTCGAAGCCGGTTCGTCAACGCGGCGGCGGAACCAAGCGCGGCGGCCGACGTTCCGCAGGCTCCGAAGCATAGGAGCCTATTATCATGGATAAAGAGCACATCAAGGGCGTTGCCGACAAGGTCAAGGGCGCCGTCAAGGAGACCGCGGGAAAGGTCACCGGCAATGACCGGCTGGTCGCCGAGGGCAAGGCCGACAAGGCCGCAGGCGCCGTGCGGCAGGCCGTCGGCGACGTCAAGGACGCTGGCCGCAAGATCGGCGAGAGCGTCAGGCGCTAGGCTGCAAAGTCCTGGCTTTGTGTGAATTCTGGTTTCGCGTGAATATAAGAGTCCACACGCTCAAGTTTTGACCGGGGCGTGGTGCTATTCTGGATTTAGGGGCGCGTTTTTATAGGAAGACGCACCCCTTTTTTCTGATTGGGGGCAAAGGCCGGGAGCGAGGCAAGATCGCTCTGCGGTTGTCGCCCGATCCCGGTCTTCTGTTCGTCCAGAATTCATATGAAACGAGGCGTCGGGCCTCGTTAGGTCACTGAACTGGTTCGAGCGTCGAGGGGTTTGGGGTGGCGAGGGGAGCACATGTGGGATGACCAAACCCACTCGCGCTCAGGCCTCTCCCTCCTTCCCTCGCCGGCGAAGCTGAGTTGGCCGGGATATCGAAAATAATGTTATCGGGATGAGTAGTATCTCCCGCGAAAATCGCCGCGGGACCACTTACGCCCTGCGTTTTAAGATAGTCGAGATTCAAGGCGTGGCGTATATGCCAGCTCACCATGTGATCGGTGCACGACGTGTCGCCGCTGACCCCGACGCCACCGACTTTCCCGCCGTTCTTGCTGTATAATCCAAGACCGCCGCCGAAAACATTAATGCCGCCGACCGGACGTCCGACCATG
>DAITNE010000338.1:290-2929 GCA_036834765.1 Methylocella sp. | reverse complement strand
CGCCCTCGCCGACGATCGGGCTCTTGTACTGCGAGATCTGATAGCCCTGCGGCAGGTCGGGATAGAAGTAATTCTTGCGATCGAACACCGAGCGGAGATTGATCTTCGCCTCGAGACCTAGCCCGGTGCGGATGGCCTGCGCCACGCATTCCGCATTGATGACCGGCAGCATGCCGGGCATCGCGGCGTCGATGAGCGAAACATTGGCGTTGGGTTCCTCGCCGAACTGGGTCGATGCGCCGGAGAACAGCTTCGAGCGCGACGTGACCTGAGCATGGATCTCCATGCCGATCACGACCTCGAAATCGCCGGTCGCGCCCTTGATGAGCTTTGAGGGCTTTGCGTGGGTGTTCATGATCGTGCGCTCCATCGCAATAGGTAAGCAGTCAGCGCCATTTCGGCTTGCAACATTCAAGCCCACCATTTCGGCGGCGGCTTCAGCTTGGGCGCCGCATCTTCGATGACCTTCGCAGCGGCGAACAATGTCTCCTCATCGAAAGGGCGCCCGATCAGTTGCAGCCCGAGGGGCAGGCCTTCGCTCGACGTCCCGGCAGGAACGGCGATGCCCGGCAGACCCGCCATGTTCACCGTGACCGTGAAGACATCGTTCAGATACATCTCCACCGGATCGGCGGACCCTTTCTCGCCAAGGCCGAAGGCCGCCGAAGGGGTCGCGGGGGTCAGGATCGCATCGATCCCGTCCGCATAGGCGCGTTCGAAATCCTGCCGGATCAGCGTCCGTATTTTCTGAGCCCGCACATAATAAGCGTCGTAATAGCCGGCGGAAAGGACATAGGCGCCGATCATGATGCGCCGGCGCACCTCCTTGCCGAACCCCGCCGCCCGCGTCGCCTCATACATGCCGACGATGTCCTTGCCGGGAACCCGCAGGCCGTAGCGAACGCCGTCGTAGCGCGCGAGATTCGACGAGGCTTCGGCCGGCGCCACTATGTAATAGGCGGGCAACGCGTAGCGCGTGTGCGGCAGCGAAATATCGACGATTGTCGCGCCCGCCTCCTTCAGCCATTCGACGCCCTGGCGCCAGAGCGCGTCGATTTCGCTCGGGATGCCGTCGAGGCGATACTCTCGCGGGATGCCGATCCGCATGCCTTTGACGCTGCGGCCAACCGCGGCCTCATAATTCGGCACGGGCGCATCGACCGACGTCGTGTCCTTCGGATCGTGCCCGGCCATCGAGCGCAGCAGGATCGCCGCGTCTCGAACCGTGCGCGCGATGGGACCGGCCTGATCGAGCGACGAAGCGAAAGCGACGATGCCCCAGCGCGAGCAGCGCCCATAGGTCGGCTTGATGCCGACGGTTCCGGTAAAGGCCGCGGGCTGGCGGATCGAGCCGCCGGTATCCGTCGCCGTCGCGCCGAAGCAGAGTTTGGCCGCGACCGCCGCGGCCGACCCGCCGGACGATCCGCCGGGAACCAGCGGAGCCTCGGATCCGGCGCGCCGCCAGGGCGAAATGACCGGTCCGAAATAAGATGTCTCGTTTGACGAGCCCATCGCGAATTCATCGAGGTTCAGCTTGCCGAGCATCACGGCGCCATCGCGCCAGAGATTGGCGCTGACCGTCGACTCGTAGGCGGGCGTAAAGCCTTCGAGAATGTGGCTCGCGGCGGTCGTCTGAACCCCCTCCGTGCAATAAAGATCCTTGATGCCAAGCGGTATCCCTTCGAGCGGCCCCGCCTCGGCTTTGGCGATCCGCGCGTCAGAGGCCGCCGCCATCGCCAGGGCCTTGTCCGGCGTCTCGACGATGAAGGCGTTGAGGATCCGCGCCCGTTCGATCTCGGCGATCTGCGCCCGCGCGAGTTCGACGGCGGAGACCTCCCGTTTCAAAAGAGCGTCGCGCGCTTCGGCGAGGGAAAGATCGGTGAGTGCGGTCAATGTCGCGTCCGTTCTGCCTTGAGTTTCTGATGTCGATGTGCCGAAATTTCGCGGCGCCGCTATTCGACGACCTTCGGCACCTTGAAGAAGTGATCCTCGCTCGCCGGCGCATTGGCGAGAATGGCGTCGGCGATGCCGCCATCGGTCACGACATCGGCGCGCTTCTTCATCGGCACCGGCATGACAGAGGTCATCGGCTCGACCCCCTCGACATCGACGCCGGCGAGTTCCTCGACGAAACGCAAAATTGCGTTGAGTTCATCTTGCAGCTGCGGCACGTCGTCGTCGCTGACCTTGATGCGCGCCAGGTGGGCGATACGCCGCACCGTCGCCTGATCGACGGACATGAGATCTCCTTGCCAAGACTTCTGAAGAAGCAGCCTATAGCACTGGCGGTTGGCGTGGAGCAATCGGCAGCTGGCACGGCCGATGCACGATCGGACCGCAGCGCCGAGGAATCAAAGACCGGAGCGAAGACGGAGTCTTTCGTGAAACAGGAAATCCTGCGATCTCTCCCAAAGGACGAGGCCGGGCTTCCGCCGGTGCTTTTCGTCCATGGCGCTTACAGTGGCGCCTGGATCTGGGAGCATTTTCTCGGTCTTTTCGCCGATCGCGGCTATCCGGCTTACGCCCTGTCGCTGCGCGGCCACGGCGCCAGCGAGGGAGATCTCGCCAGCGCATCCTTCGCCGATTACGTGGACGACGTCGAGACCGCCGCCGTCGCGATCGGCGCCGAGCCGGTGTTG
>DAITNE010000338.1:0-280 GCA_036834765.1 Methylocella sp. | reverse complement strand
TGGTGGGCCATTCGATGGGCGGCCTTGTGGTCCAGCATTATCTGGCTCGCGGCGGCAGGGCGGCCGCACTGGTGGCTCTCGCCTCGACGCCGCCTTCGGGCCTGCGCTCCTCCGCCCTCTATATGACCATGTTTGCGCCCGACGTGCTGTTCCAGCTATCGCTGCTGCAGAGTCTTGGCCCCGAATGGGCCTCGCCGGCCGTCATCGGCAGGGCGCTCCTTTCGAGCAGGTCGACGCCTGAATCCAGGGATCGATTGCTGCAAAAGATACAACGCGAATT
>DAITNE010000337.1:1005-2930 GCA_036834765.1 Methylocella sp. | reverse complement strand
TCGGCATCCGCAACGTGCCGCGCATCGAGCGCGCGCTCGCCGAAGCGCATCGCGTCCTGAAGCGCGGCGGCCGGTTCCTCTGCCTTGAATTCTCGCAGGTCGAGGCGCCCCTTCTCGGCAGGATTTATGAGGCCTATTCGTTCCACGCCATTCCGCGCCTTGGCGAATGGGTGACGGGCGACGGCGAATCCTATCGCTATCTGGTCGAATCGATCGCGCGCTTTCCGGACGCCGAAAGTTTCCGCGAACGGATCACGGAGGCCGGATTCGACCGCGCCGCCTTCACCCGGCTCACCGGCGGCGTCGTCGCCATCCATTCCGGCTGGAAGCTTTGAACGAGATGCCCTCTCGCATTTTTGCCACGCGACGCCCGAGTCGGCTGAAGACGCTCTTCGTCCTTTTGCTTTACCGCATGATCTCGTCCAAAAAGTCTGCAGCTTTTTGGGATCATGCTTAGGGACCCCGCGTGATTTTTTCCCTCGGCTCCATGTTTCGCCTGACCCGCGCGGGGTTCGTCCTCGCCCGCGCCGGCGTGTTCAGCGACATCGATCCCATGATGATGCCGCCGGCCGCGCGGGCGCCGCTGGCGCTGGCGAAGCTCATCGCAAGACGCGGCGAGCGCCGGGGCCTCGCCAATCTTCCCGCCGCGATCAGCGCGCTCGGGCCGTCCTACGTGAAGCTCGGGCAATTTCTGGCGACGCGGCCGGATGTCGTCGGTCCCGATGTCGTAGGGCATCTGGAGCTGCTGCAGGACCGCATGGCGCCGTTTCCGCGCGAGGTGGCGGTCGCGACGATCGAGGCGGCCTTCGGCCGGCCGATCGACCGGATCTTCGTCAGCCTCGGCGAGTCGGTCGCCGCCGCCTCCATCGCGCAGGTGCACAAGGGGCGCGTCAAGGACGAGCGCGGCGAGCGCGAGGTCGCCGTCAAGGTGCTGCGCCCCGGCGTCGAGCGGCTGTTCCGCCGCGATCTCGGCGACATGTATTTCGCGGCGAAGCTCGCCGAGCGCTGGATCGCCGATGTTCGCCGCCTGAAGCCGGTCGAGGTCATCGACACGCTGGCGCGCACGGTCAAAATGGAGATGGATTTCCGTCTCGAGGCGGCGGCGGCGTCGGAATTCGCCGAGAATTGCGCCGAGGACACCGATTTTCGAGTACCGGAGATCGACTGGGACCGCACCGCCAAGGAGGTGCTGACCCTCGAATGGGTGGATGGCGTGGCGCTTTCCGACATTCAGGCGCTCGCTGCCAAAGGCTACGACCTGCAGGACCTTGGCCGCATCGTCATCCAATCGTTCCTGCGTCATGCCGTGCGCGATGGTTTCTTTCACGCCGACATGCATCAGGGCAATCTGTTCGTCGACCTGGACGGGTGCCTGACGGCCGTCGATTTCGGCATCATGGGCCGGCTCGGCCTCAACGAGCGGCGCTTTCTGGCGGAAATCCTCTACGGCTTCATCCGCCGCGACTACCGCCGCATCGCCGAGGTCCATTTCGAGGCCGGATATGTGCCGCGCATCCACAAGGTCGAGGATTTCGCGCAGGCCATCCGGGCTATAGGCGAGCCGATCCATTCGCGCACCGCGGACCAGATCTCGATGGCGAAGCTTCTGACGCTTCTGTTCGAGATCACCGGGCTGTTCGACATGAAGACGCGCACCGAACTCGTGCTTTTGCAAAAAACCATGGTCGTCGTCGAAGGGGTCGCGCGCACGCTCGACCCCAAGCTCAATATGTGGGCGACGGCCGAGCCGGTCGTCCGCGCCTGGATCGAGCAGAATCTCGGGCCGATCGGCAAGCTGCAGGACGCCGGCCGCGCCGCGCAGACGCTCGGGCGCTTCGCCGCTGGTCTGCCCGCGGCTCTGCTGCGCGCGGAAGGCGTGCTGACACAGCTGGAAGGCATCGCGGAAGAGGGCGTCGAACTGTCGG
>DAITNE010000337.1:0-995 GCA_036834765.1 Methylocella sp. | reverse complement strand
GCGCGATCGAAAGCAGGGGCGAGGCCTCCGCGCGCGGCGCGCGCCTCGGCCATATCGCGCTTTGGATTATCGCCGCGGTCGGCCTGCTGCTGCTGTTGCGCCGCTGATCGCGCCTGCCGCCTGTACCCGCGCCGGAAGGCATGCCTGGGAATTTAACCTCAAAGTTGCAGATTTCTTCCCATGCGTTAGACCTTACGGTAGAAAAAGAAAAATTTTCTACGCGCGGTCCAAAAATCGACCGCGATGGGGCGTAGAATTTAAAATAACGCGCGTCCGCGCCGGATACGCGCCTTATCGCCGGGGGGGAAGTTTTGGCCGCATGAGCGGATTGTCGGGAAGACGCATCCTCCTCATCATCGGCGGCGGCATCGCGGCCTACAAGGCGCTCGATCTCGTCCGCCGCCTGCGCGAGAGGGAGATCTCCGTCCGCGCCGTCATGACGGCGGCGGCGCATCATTTCGTGACGCCGCTGTCGGTCGCCAGCCTCTCCGGCGACAGGGTCTTTACCGATCTTTTCTCGCTCACCGACGAGGCCGCGATCGGCCATATCGAACTGTCGCGCGAGGCCGATCTCGTCGTCGTCGCGCCGGCGACGGCGAACCTTCTGGCCAAGATGGCGCATGGGCTCGCCGACGATCTCGCTTCGACGCTTCTGCTGGCGACCGACAAGAAAATCCTCGTCGCGCCCGCGATGAACCTGCGAATGTGGCTGGCACCGCCGACGGTTCGCAACGTCGCCGCCTTGCGCGGCGACGGCGTGATCTTCGCCGGGCCGGCGAATGGCGACATGGCCTGCGGCGAATATGGGCCCGGCCGTATGAGCGAACCGCTGGAGATTCTCACGGCGATCGAGGCGGCGCTCGCCGGCGACACGGCGTTGCCGTTGCCGGCGGCCTATCGCGCCAATCCCCTGGCGCGAGGGGGCGCCGGCGGGCTGGAAGGGCGGCGCGTCGTCGTGACCTCGGGGCCGACGCATGAGCCGATCGATCCGGTGC
>DAITNE010000336.1:663-2942 GCA_036834765.1 Methylocella sp. | reverse complement strand
CGAGGCCCTTTTGGAGCGCGGCAACAGCCTCGGCCGCGGCGCCGCCGAGCCGATGCCGGGCGGCGAGCCAAGCTGGATCATTGTAGGTCAGCCAGACCTTTTCGTCGGCGTCCTGCCAGACCAGCGCCTTCAAGGGAAGGTCGACGCCCATCCGCTGGTTCGCCTGCATCGGGGGCGTCCCCGCGCGGGCGTTGCCGAAAATCAGCAAGAACGTCGGCCGCAGGGTCATCCCCGCTTCGACGGCGCCTGCGCCGTGATCGATCTTGGCGAAGAGCGTCACGCCCTTGGCTTGCAACGCCGCCTCGAACCGGCTGATCGTATCGTCGACCGAATAAGCGCTCGGAACGGTGACCAATCCATCATCGAGCATGCCTTCCTCCCACCTTGCTCCCGCGTCCGCGCTCACCGTGCGGCGCCGCGGGCCCGGGTTTCGGTCCAGGTTTCGACCCGGACTTGGGGCCCGGCTTCTGCCTTGCAGTTCCCGTCCGCGCCTTCATGCTGGGCTTGACGGGGCGGCCCTCGCCCAGAAGTTCGAAGCGCAGGGCGCCCGCCAGCGGCGCGGCCTCGACCAGCTTCACCGTCACCATGTCGCCGAGCCGGTGCATCTTGCCCGTGCGCGAGCCGATCAGCGCGTGCAAACTCTCGTCATGGCGAAAATAATCGTCGCCGAGCATGGAGGCCGGGATAAATCCGTCGGCGCCGGTGTCGCTCAAGCGGATGAAGAGTCCGGCGCGGGTCGCTCCGGAAATGCGCCCCTCGAAGCTCGCGCCGATCTTGTCGGAAAGATGCGCGGCAATGAGCCTTTCGATTGTCTCGCGCTCGGCCGCCATGGCGCGCCGTTCGGCGGCGGAGATTCGCCCCGCAATCTCCGGCAATTCCGCGCGAGCCGCAGGCGGCAGGCCGTCGTCGCCGAGATGCAGGGCGGCGATCAGGGCGCGATGCACGATGAGATCGGCGTAGCGGCGGATCGGCGAGGTGAAATGCGCGTAGCGGCGCAGGTTCAGGCCGAAATGGCCGTAGTTCTCGACCACATATTCGGCCTGCGCCTGCGTGCGCAGAACGATCTCATTGACGAGATGCTCGTTGTCCGTGTCCTTCACCTGGGCGAGGATGCCGTTGAACTGCTCGGGGCGCAGCACCTGGCCCTTGGCCAGCTTGATGCCGATCGAGGACAGGAATTCGGCGAGGTTATTCAGCTTTTCGAGCGTCGGCTCGTCATGCGCGCGATAGATCAGGGCCTGATGCTTGGCTTCGAGCGTCTCGGCCGCTGCGACATTGGCGAGGATCATGAATTCCTCGATCAGCCTGTGCGCATCGAGCCGGGACGGGATGATGACGCGATCGACCCCGCCCGCGCCGTTGAGGATGATTTTTCGCTCGGGCAGATCGAGATCGAGCGGCCCCCGCGCGTCCCGCGCGCGCTTCAGCGCGGCGTAGGCGGCGTAGAGCGGCGCCAGAACCGGCTGGAGCAGCGGCGCCGTCGTCTCGTCCGGAGCGCCGTCGATCGCAGCCTGGGCCTGGCCGTAGGCGAGCTTGGCGGCCGAGCGCATCATGACGCGGTGGAAGCCATGCGAAAGCTTGCGCCCGTCGGCGGCGATGACCATCCGCACCGCGAGCGCAGGCCTGTCCTCAAGCGGGCGCAGCGAGCAGAGATCGTTCGAGATGCGCTCCGGCAGCATCGGCACGACGCGGTCGGGGAAATAGACCGAATTGCCGCGATCGAGCGCTTCGCGGTCGAGCGGCGTTCCGGGCCGGACATAGGCGGCGACGTCGGCGATGGCGACGGTGAGGATGAAGCCGCCGCGGTTGCCGGGGTCAGGATCCTCTTCGGCGTGGACGGCGTCGTCGTGGTCCTTGGCGTCGGCCGGGTCGATGGTGATCAGCGGGACCCTGCGCCAGTCCTCGCGGCCCGCCATGGTCGCCGGCCGCGCGCGCTCCGCCTCGGCGATGGTCTCAGGGCCAAAGATATTCGGGATCTTGTGGGTGTGGATGGCGATGAGGCTCACCGCCTTCTCACTGTCGAACGCTCCTAACCGCTCGCGCACGCGGGCGGACGGGAGGCCGAGCCGCCCGGTGCGCAGCATCTCGACGGCGACGAGATCGCCATCGCGGGCGTCTCCCTCTTGCCCCGGCAGAACGTCGAGTTCGCCGCGATTGACGTTTTTCTTGTCGATCGGCGCGATGCGCCCGCCCCCGCCGGGGTTCGCGCGGAAGATGCCGAGGATCTGCGATTTCGCGCGCTCCAGCAGCTTGACGACGCGCCCGCTATAGGCGGGTTC
>DAITNE010000336.1:0-653 GCA_036834765.1 Methylocella sp. | reverse complement strand
CCCGCCTTGGCGTCGGGGAGCGGCTCGACCCGCAACAGGGCGCGATCGCCGACGCCCGGCGCCGGTGTTCCGGGCTTTTGCCTGCGCGGGATGGCGACGATGATTTTTGGCGCCGGCCCTTGCGATAAATCCCAGTCGACCGGCGCGGCTAGAAAATCGCCGTCACGGTCGCGGCTGAAGAAATCGGCGAGCACCGTCGCGGGCAGAAGGCCCGCCTTGTGCAGGCCCTTGCGACGGCGTTCAATGGCGCCTTCGGCTTCGAGTTCTTTGAGCAGGCGTTTCAGGGCGATGCGGTCATCGCCCTTGATGTCGAAGGCGCGGGCGATTTCGCGCTTGCTGATTTTCGCCGGCGCTTTGCCGGCTGGCTGTTCGGAAGACGCCTCCCGCTCGCGGGCGATGAAGGCGACGATCTCTTCCCGCGTCGGCGCGGGGCGGGGGTCTTGCTGCGCGGTCCGCGCAGTTTGGTGGCCGGACTTTCTTGTTCCGGCGGCTTTGTTCACGCTTGTTTGGCCTTTTTCTGTTTCTCCGCCGCTGGTTTGGCGGCGGGTTTTTTGGTGCCCGCCGGCTTTCGCGCGGGGGCTGATTTTCGTTTCGCTGCGGTTTCGAACGGCGCATTGTCATCATCCGCCGCCGCCTTCTTATTCGAGCCGGAG
>DAITNE010000335.1:0-2970 GCA_036834765.1 Methylocella sp. | reverse complement strand
CCAATGGTTTCGCGGGGTCGACGGCGGTCGGCGCCGGCGCGGTCAGCACGGCGGCCAACCAGGTCACGCTGGGTTCGTCGGCGACGACGCTCGTCGCGCCCGGCATCACCTCGGCGGCGAGCCTCGCGGCGCAGACCGGGCCGACCAAATTCTTCACCACCGACGCGACCGGCCATGTCGCGTCCTCGATCTATGGCCCGCAGGACATCGCGACGCTCTATGGCGACCTCGGCGGCTTCAACGCCAATGTGGCGACTCTCCAGCAAAGCGTCGCGGGGCTGCAAAATCAGCTGAACGACGTGCAGAAGGAAGAGCGCAGAGGCATTGCGGCCGTCGCGGGGATGCCGCCGATCCTCACCCCGTCGGCGCCGGGCAAGTTCACCGTCGCCGTCGGCGGCGGGTTCTTCCAGAATCAGGGCGCCGTCGGCGTCACTGCCGCCTATCGGTTCGACGCGCCGATTCCGGTCTACGCCTCCGCCTCCTACGCCAATGGCGGCGGCAGCCAGAACGTCTTCCGCATCATGGGCGGCGTGGAATTCTAGCGTCCTTGGCCGGCCATTGTCGCGCGGGCGAGACGCATTAGATTATCCACTAGCTCCGAATGGATCGAAGCGGTAGGCATAGCGTTTATGTGGTGGGACATGCGATGAGCGAGACGCTGCTTCGGCTGGTCGCTTTCGATAGCGACGATCTCGACGTCATTTCGGCCAATCTGCAGGATTCAGTCGTCAAAGTCGGCGACATGGCGTTCCTGCCGCGCTCGAAGCAGTTCGCTTTCCTCGCGGCGCGTTTCGACTGGGTCGGGGCTGCAAGCGGTTGCCTTGAGCGTTGCCGCGCGGGCTTGCATTTCGACCGCGTCCTTAAGGTGTCCTGCTCCGGCTTCGCGGCGCGCGATCACAACGTCATCCTCAACCTGCTGCGCATCGGCTTCAGGGAGACCACCGCGCCAGCGGGCGAAATCGACCTCATCTTCTCCGGTGGCTGCGCGCTGCGGCTGCAGGTCGAATGTCTCGAAGCAAGGCTCACCGATCAGGGCGAGCGCTGGAAGGCGAAGTGCGCGCCGGGCCATCCTTGCGGCGACGAATGATTGCGCCGCGACACGCCTCTCCAGGATCCCGCCGGGTTGCGGCGGCGGCCGCCAGCGCCTACTTTAGGTTTTATGTTCGAAAGCGTTTTTCAGTCCTTTGAGGATCAGGCCGACGCCTCAAAGGGCGCCGCCCGCGTGGCGGCTCTGCGCACTGAGATGCGACGTCTCGGCCTCGACGGATTCATCGTTCCGCGCGCCGACCGCCATCAGAATGAATATGTCCCCTCGTCGGAGGAACGTCTGGCCTGGCTGTCGGGCTTTACCGGCTCGGCCGGCCTCGCCATCGTGCTGCGCGATCGCGCCGCGATTTTCGTCGACGGGCGCTATGCGCTGGCCGTCAGGGATCAGGTCGATCTCGCCATTTTCGAGCCGCTGGGGCTCGCCGCGCCCGGACCCGCGAAATGGCTGGAGGCCAATCTGCGCAAGGGCGCGCGCTTTGGCTACGATCCCTGGCTGCATACGCCAGATCAGGTCGAGCGCCTGAAGAAGGCGCTGCAAAGCGTCGGCAGCGAATTGATCGCCGTCGAGCCGAACCCCATCGACAGCCTCTGGACCGACCGGCCGGCGCAGTCCCTAGGCAAGATCAGCCTGCATCCGCACAAGCACGCCGGCGAGGCCGCGGCGCAGAAATTCAGTCGAGTCGCGCCGCTGCTGGCCGGCGAAGACGCCCTTGTCGTCAGCGATCCGCATTCGGTCGCCTGGCTCTTCAACATTCGCGGCGCCGACGTCTCGCACACGCCGCTGCCGCTCGCCTATGCGCTGATCCTCAAAACCGGCAAGGCGCGGCTTTATGTCGACGCCCGCAAGCTCGATGAAGCTTTGCGCGCGAAGCTCGGAATTCTCGCCGATCTCAGGGAGCCGCAGCAACTCGAACGCGACCTCGACGACCTTGGCCGCAAGGGCAAGCGGGTGATGTTCGACGCTGCGACGGCGCCGGAAAAACTCGCCGGCATCGTCAGGGAGGCGGGCGGCGTCTGCGCGGTCGCCACCGATCCGATCGCCCTCATGAAAGCGCGCAAGAACGCCGCCGAACTCGCCGGCGCGCGCGCGGCGCATATTCGCGACGGGGCGGCCTTCGCGCGCTTCCTGTACTGGTTCGCGCAAAAAGCGCCAAAGGGAAAGCTCACCGAGATCGACGCGGCCAAGGCGCTCGAAACCTTCCGCCGCGAGACCGGCAAATTGAAGGATGTCTCGTTTCCCTCGATCGCCGCGGCCGGCCCCAACGCCGCCATTCCGCACTATCGCGTGACGGTGAGGACCAATGCGCGAATCGCCAAAGGCATCTTCCTCATCGATTCGGGCGCCCAGTACGCAGACGGTACGACCGACATCACGCGCACCCTCGCGGTTGGGCGTCCGTCGGCGCAGATGCGCGACCGCTTCACCCGCGTGCTCAAAGGCCATATCGCGATCGCCCGCGCGGTGTTTCCGAAGGGCACGTCGGGCGCGCAGATCGACGCGCTGGCGCGGCTTGCGCTCTGGCGCGCCGGGCTCGATTTCGACCACGGCACGGGGCATGGCGTCGGCTCCTATCTCTCCGTGCACGAGGGGCCGCAGCGAATATCGAAACTGGGGTCCGCGCCCTTGGAGCCGGGCATGATCCTGTCCGACGAGCCGGGCTATTATTACGCCGGCCATTGGGGCATAAGAATCGAAAATCTCGTCGTCGTCGAACCGAGGGCGATCGTCGGCGCCGAACGTGAAATGTATGG
Organism: Methylocella sp.; assembly: GCA_036834765.1. Taxonomy (GTDB): domain Bacteria; phylum Pseudomonadota; class Alphaproteobacteria; order Rhizobiales; family Beijerinckiaceae; genus Methylocapsa. Next base: position 171 of record DAITNE010000335.1, on the reverse strand, counting down.
ATTCGAAACCCTGACGCTGGCTCCGATCGACCTTTCCTTGATTGACGCGAAACTGCTCGACGCCGAAGAGATCGCCTGGCTCAACGCCTATCATGCGCGCGTGCGCAAGGTGCTTTCGCCATTGGTCGAGCCCGCCGTGCGGCGCTGGCTCGCCGCCGCGACCAAACGCAT
>DAITNE010000334.1:0-2985 GCA_036834765.1 Methylocella sp. | reverse complement strand
CGAACACCATCAGGATTCCTAACAGGAGCCGCAACGCGGTCCAGTTCCAGCCAAGTACGAAGCCCATGAAAACAAGCGTCGCCGGATTGAGGATCGTGTTGCCGAACCAGAACGCTATGGCGCCGCCGGGCGAGGCCTGGCGCGCGCGCAAGCCAACGACGACGGGCGCGGCGCAGCAGGTGCACATCATGCCTGGAATGGAGATCAGCCCGCCGGCGGCGACGCTGTCAAATCCGGCCCGGCCCATCAGTTTCGCGACCCAATCGACCGGCAGCAGCGCCTGGATCGCCGATCCAAGCAGCAGGCCCAGCACCATCGCCTGCCAGATCGCCTTGCCATAGGCCATCGCGTAATCAAGCGCAGCCTGCAGAGAGGGCGCGGGAGGGCTGGCCTCCTTGCCCATCAGGATCGACTGGCCGATCGAATGGTTCGCGGCGGCGACGAAGGCTCGATTGTAGTAAGGGAACCACTTGACGTAGAAGAGTCCTACGACCGCGATCAACAAGACCGTGGTCCATCCGAGGGCCGGATGGGTTCGCCGGGCGACGTTCATCTGCTCCTCCGGTCTTCTGCCTCTTGTCGCGCCGCGACAAAGCTTGACGTTTGACTGAAAGCGCACCGTTGCGCCGACGAACCAAAGCTACCGCGAGATTTCATTTTTGTCGACCGGGCCGATCGCCCTACAGTCAGACCAAACGTCCTCCTAAAGCCGTGCGAAGGTTCAACCGCCGAGCTTGATCCGGCGGCGGCGTAGATCGATATTGCGGCGAGAAGGTCGAGCGAAAACGTAACCGCGGCCTTCGCCCAGGCTCGCGACCACCGCGCAAGAAAGCTTCCGCATGTCGAATTCCCCCATCCGCCTCACGGAGCTCGCCCATGGAGGCGGTTGCGGCTGCAAGCTCGCGCCATCAGTCCTGCAGCAACTCCTTGCCGGTCAGCCGCAATCTGCCCCGTTCGCCAATCTTCTGGTCGGCACTGAAACGGGCGACGACGCGGCCGTCTGGCAGATCGACCAGCAGCATTGCGTTATCGCCACCACGGACTTTTTCATGCCCATGGTCGATGACCCGCGCGATTTTGGCCGCATCGCCGCCGCCAATGCGATGTCCGACATCTATGCGATGGGCGGCAAGCCCATCATGGCGCTGGCGATCCTCGGGATGCCGCTCGGCAAATTGCCTGTAGAGACGGTGCGCGAGATCCTGCAAGGCGGCGCTTCGATTTGCGCCGAGGCCGGCATACCGGTCGCGGGCGGCCATTCGATCGACTCGCCCGAGCCGATTTATGGTCTCGCGGTCATCGGATTATGCAGCCCCGCCGATCTTCGGCGGAATGCGGGCGCCCGCCCGGGCGACGCGCTGATTCTGACCAAGGGAATCGGCATCGGCATCTATTCGGCGGCGTTCAAGAAACGCGCGTTGCCCGACGACGCCTACGCCGAGATGATGGATTCGACCACCCTTTTGAACCGCATCGGCTATTCGCTGGCGAAGGACGATGACGTGCACGCGATGACGGATGTAACCGGCTTCGGCCTGCTTGGCCACGGCCTTGAACTCGCGCGCGGCGGCGGCGTCAGCCTCGACATCGGTTACGCTCGCGTTCCGTTTCTGGCTCAGGCTGAAGCGCTGGCCGAGGCCGGATACGTCACCGGCGCGTCCGGGCGCAATTGGGACAGCTACGGCGAGGCGGTGGCGCTGCCTGCTGAGCTGCCGGCATGGAAGCGCGCCTTGCTCACGGACCCGCAAACCTCCGGTGGGTTGTTGGTCGCCTGCGCCGCCGAGCGCGCCGAATCCATCCTCGCCTCGATCCAGGCTGCGGGATGTTCCCACGCATGCATTATCGGGTCAGTCACGTCGGGCGAACCGGCGATCCGCATCGCCTGAACGCGATCTGTTGCAGTTTGATCTCCTCGAGCTTCAGGCGCAGCCAGTCGTCGAAATCGGTTGCGAGAATGGCGCTCATGGAGACCCGCTCCGAGGGGACGTCGGCGGAAGAGAGTGGGAGTCGAACCCACCTGAGACAGTCTCGCTGCCCCACTCGGATTTGAAGTCCGAACGCCCCACCAGGGACGATTCTCCTCCATCGGCAGCGGCGGACGAAAGCACAAACGGGCCGAACAGGTCCAGCCGGCGCCTGTTGACGCGTCGCATGTCGCCCTGACGCAACGTAACGCCGTGGCGGTCGAAAAATTCCAGGATCTGGATCGCCACCTTGCGGCCTGAGGCGATGCGATCACGGAACTGCGCGGCGGCGAAGGCGCCGCCTGCCGCGCTGCTCGCCACGTCGGCGACAATCGCCGTCATTTCATGGACGGTCGGGCGCAGGAAGAAATGATCGTGCGCCACCTCATCTGCCAAGCCCATCCGCCCGGCGACTTTAAGCAGGCGCCGCAGATCGCGCTCTGGTCGCCCCGTCGCCGCTGCGATGTCGCGCACGCGCGGCGGCCGGAACCGCTCCGCGCCGCCGAGCATCGGCGCGATCATGCCCCAAGCTTCCTCGTCCTCGGGCGCGAAGCGCGCCGCGTGCGTCGCGAGGCGGACAAAAGAGCCGTCGAGAACCAATTCGCCGCTCTGCGCTGCCTTTTGCAGGGCTATGACAAAGGCCGGCCCGGGCAGCCGCGGTTGCAGAAGCAGCCGCAGCTTTTCGCGGCCGATGCCCTGCAGGTCGGGGTTCTCGGCATGGAAGGCGCCCAGCTGCTCCAGAAGGCTCGCCGTGAACATCCGCCATTGGGTGGCCGAGATCGCGATTGCGGACGGGTCTTTCTGCAGCAGAATGAGCCCCAGTTCGGCGGCAAGCTGCTGCCTTTGCGCAGCGCCCAAGGCCCGATCCCGCGCGAAGACGGCCAGATCCCACGCGTAGGGGGGAGACGCCAGCAGGGCGGCGAAAGCGGCCAACGGATCGGCGATAGAGAGGGCGGCGCGCTGCGCATGGCGCTCCGGCGGGCGCCGCCGTCGAGCCGGCGGACGCAGGTCGATGAACAGG
>DAITNE010000333.1:0-3009 GCA_036834765.1 Methylocella sp. | reverse complement strand
CGCGCGGCGGCGGCATCGCCGAACGCGACGGCGCGATGGCGCGCATCGACGTCATCGAGGGCACGCTGGCCAAGGGCTTCGGCACGCTAGGAGGTTACATCACCGGCGACGCCGCGATCATCGACGCCGTGCGCTCGTATGCGCCCTCGTTCATTTTCACGACCTCGCTGCCCCCCGCCATCGCGACCGCCGCGCGGACGGCCGTCAGCATTCTGAAGCGCGGCGAGGGCGCGGAGCTGCGCGCGCGCCACCAGCGCCAGTCCATGCTGACCAAGCATGCGCTGTCCGCCGCCGGCCTCCCCGTGATGGCGAACCCGTCCCATATCGTGCCGGTCCTCGTCGGCGACGCGGAGCGCTGCAAGATCGCGAGCGACATGCTGCTCGAGCGCCATTCGATCTATATCCAGCCGATCAACTATCCGACGGTCGCCAAGGGCACGGAGCGGCTGCGCATCACGCCGAGCCCGCTGCATACGGACGCCCATGTCGCCCATCTCGTCGAGGCTATGGTGGACGTATGGGAAAGCCTGAAGCTGCCCTTCGTCGAAGAGCCGAACATCGTCGAATTCAAGCGCGTCGCGCATGCTGCGGCCGAGCCGCGCTGCGCCTTCCCTGAATTCAAGAAAGCGGCGGAGTAGGCTGATTCACGGACGCGCCTGTCTCGAAGGAGGAGGCGTAGCTCGCTCTTCTTCGCCTCGCGGTTCGTTATGCGCCAATTCGGACCTGACGATGAAGCCCGTCATCTATGTGCTGGAGCTCTGCGACACGATGGGCGAACACCGTCCGGTCGCTGTGATGCACGCGTCCACTCCTTTTCCGCCTGTCTCGGTCGGCGACCGCTTTGACGACGAAGGTTGGACTAGAATTGAAGCCTGCGACCCGCCAGGGAGCCGCGAACAACCGCGCCGCTATATCGTTCATTCGGTGAAGCACGTCCTGATCGAGGAGAGCGAGCGTTTCGTCGCGCGCTACTGCCTCAATCTGACGCCGCATGGCGGCCCGCGCTCGCCGGTCTGGGGCGACAGCGAACCGGTCGACGCGCGCCCCATCTTCGCATAGCCGCCTAAACCCCCAGACCGTTCTGCTCGGCAAGCTGCGCCAGATCCTTCTGCGGCCTTGCGCCGATGTGCTGGATGATCTCGGCCGCGGCCAGCGCGCCGAGCTTCGCGCAGGTCACGAGATCGCGTTCCTTTGTGTAGCCGGCGAGAAAGCCCGCTGCGAAAAGATCGCCGGCGCCTGTGGTGTCGACGACTTCTTCGACCGGAAAGGCCGGTGCGGTGAGAACCTCCTCGCCCTTCGCGATGACGCAGCCGCGCTCCGACCTTGTGACGACGCCGAGAATGTTCTCGGCCTGCAGCTGGGCGAGCGCCGTGTCGAAATCGGAAGTCTGGTAGAGCGAATGCAATTCGCTCTCATTGGCGAAGATGATCTGCACCGCGCCCGAGCGGATCAGGCCTAAAAACTCATCGCGATAGCGATCGACGCAAAAGGAATCGGACAGCGACAAGGCGACCTCGCGTCCGGCGGCGCGGGCGATTTTCGAGGCCTTGATGAAGGCCGCCTTGGCTGCGGCTGGATCCCACAGATAGCCTTCGAGATAGGTCACCGCCGATTGGCTGACGAGGGCTTCGTCCACATCGGCTTCGGTCAGGTCCTGGCAGGCGCCGAGAAATGTGCTCATCGTGCGCTGGCCGTCGGGAGTGACGACGATGAGGCAGCGCGCGCTCGCCGTTCCGTCCGTGGCGGCCGGGGTCGAAAAGCCAACCTTGGCGGCGCGGATGTCATGGGCGAAAAGGGCGCCGAGTTCGTCGGCCTTGACCTTGCCGATGAAGGCGCCCTTGCCGCCAAGGCTGGCGAGTCCGATGATCGTATTGGCGGCCGAGCCGCCCGATATGATGGTCGCCGGCCCCATGGCCCTGAACAGTTGCTCGGCGCGCGCCTCGTCGATCAGCGTCATGCCGCCCTTGCGCAGCCCCTGAGCGATCAGAAAATCATCGTCGGCGCGGCTGATGACGTCGACGATGGCGTTGCCGAGTCCCAGAACATCATAGCGGTGGGCGGACATGAGGCGTTTCTCAAGGTTGGGAACAGCGCCAATCTAGCGAAAGCGCCGCCAGAGTCTACCGCTCGAGCGCGCTCTCATGCCAGCGGCCGAGGAGACAGGCGGAAAGCGCAGCAAGGCTCGCGAAGATGGCGATCCCGGCCAGCGAGATCAGCGCCAGCGCGGCGAACATGCGCGGAATGTTCAGCCGGTAGCCCGCTTCGACGATGCGGAAGGCGAGCCCGGCGCCCTTGCCCGCCGCGCCCGCCGCAAGTTCGGCGGCGATGGCGCCGATCAGCGCCAGACCGCCGCCGATGCGCAGGCCGCCGAGAAAATAGGGCAGGGCCGCCGGCATCCGCAGCAGCAGCAACGTACGCCAGCCAGACGCGCGGTAGAGCGCAAAGAGATCGGAAAGATTGCGATCGACGGAGGCGAGGCCGAGGGCCGTGTTCGACAGGATGGGGAAGAAGGCGACGAGAAAGGCGCAGACCAGAACCGCGGTCGAGGCGTCGAGATAGATGAGGAGCAGGGGGGCGATGGCGATGATCGGCGTCACCTGCAGGACGATTGCGACCGGCAGGAATGCGCGCTCGACCCATTTCGATTGCGAAAACAGCACCGCCAGCGCGACGCCGCCAATGACGGCGAGCGCCAGCGCCTCGAGCGTCGTCCCGAGCGTGACGGCCAGCGCCGGAAGGAGGATCGCCCGATCGGTCACGAGCGTCGTCAGCGCCAGCGTCGGCGAAGGCAGGACATAGGGCGGGATCGCGTAAAGGCGCACCGCGGCTTCCCAGAGCGCCACCGCGGCGACGAGAACGAGCGCCGGCGGCATGGCGCGGTGGAGCCAGTCCGGCATTCTCATGACGGGCGTCATTCTTTCATGGCCTGATGCAACGCCTCGGAGACCTGCTGGCAGAGAGCCGCGAAGGCCGGACTGTCGCGGAAACCCTCGCGCGGCGCGTCGTTCG
>DAITNE010000332.1:0-3009 GCA_036834765.1 Methylocella sp. | reverse complement strand
TTCGGGACGACCAGCACCTCATGAAGCTTGCCCTGATGCTCCCGGACGATGACCGAACCGACCTTCACACGCCGCGCTGGCGGCCCCTGTCCGCTGGGTAATGCGCCGAGGAGTTTGCGAACGTGTGGCTCAAGACCGCCCAGAACCTCTTCCTGAAGCCAATAGGCCAAGGCGCGGGCGATCAGGTCTTTGGAAAAGGCGGGCGGCGGCTCCTTGCCGCGCCGCTGGCGCCAGAGGTCCCGAAGCTCATCGACGTTCATCGCCGCGACGCCGGCAAGCCCGGCCTCGAGATCGATGGCGGCCGGCATTTTGGCCAGCCGCCGTTTCATGGCTGGCTTCGCCATTGGTTCAGCTTCCGACTGAAGCCGTCTGATCGCCGACGATCCGGTACAGCGATCCCAGTCTTTCGTGGCGGGTGCGCTCAATGGCAAAACCCCGCTTGCGAAGTCCCGTGATCGCGGCCCGGGTCGTGTGCGGCAGCCAGCCCGTCGCGTCGACCAACGCGGCGAGCGTCGCGCCCTTGTCCCTCGCCAGCATGGCCACAAGGAGCGCCTGTTTCGAACCGGACCGCGGCGAGCCAGCGGCGGGTGAATTTTCAGTCGTCGCCGTTGCGGAGCCACGCTTGGCGCTCCTGGTCTCGAGCGGCGGTTGCGTCTCGCCTGCGTCATCCGCGACGCCGATCGCGTCGCGGCCCGCCCGCGTGATGATCAGGCTGACGCGCCGCCCGTCATCGTCCGTCCGCCAGACCGGCATGCCGGGCTTCGCGCGAATTTCGCGCATCAGCCGGCGGACCACCAGGCTCGCCCCAACCTTTGCGGCGGCGGCCTTGTTCATTCGGTCTGGGATGCCCGCGGCCCCGTCCTCGCGCTGGACAGCCTTCGACAACACGATCAACTGGGTATCGGTGAGCTTCGCCATATTCTTCTCCTCTGCTTGGCGACAGCATCCGCTGTCACCAGCACGACCCCGCGATGGGCCGGAGGCCCGCGGGGTGCGAGAGAAGGGCGGCTTCGCCGCCCTTGGTCTGACGCTAAGCGACGCTCTGGCGCGTGCGAAAGTCCAGTCGGATTTGGGCAAGCGAACCTGGCGTGTGCCGAACAGCACCAACCTGCCCGAGGGCCGCGGGCCTTAGACCGACAATAGAGAAATAGCTCGCCAGCCGTAGAACGTTGTCGCGCCTCAAACCGATCGGCCCTTGACGGCTGACGAAGCTTGATTTGGGGTTAGCCCCGCGTCGAGGCCGCGCGGCTTGCATGCCCGGTCTTACCATCATCGGCGAAGGGTGAGCTAATGGCCCTGACGATAGAGATTTTGGTGCTTCTTCTCGGCGTAGCCGCGGCGGTTGCGGCGGTCGCCGACCGACTCAAAATTCCTCAAGCCATCCTGTTAGTGCTTGCGGGCGTCATGCTGGCGCTTATCCCCGGCTTGCCGCCGATCGAGCTCGCTCCGGAGGTCGTGCTGCTCCTGGTCTTGCCGCCGGTCATTTATTCGTCCGCCGTCGCGATGAACTGGCGCGAGTTCCGCTTCAACCTGCGCCCCATTTCTTTGCTGGCGTTTGGGGGCGTCATATTCACCACCCTCGCTGTCGCGGTGGCGACTCGCTGGCTGTTGGGCTTTTCCTGGCCGATCGGTTTCCTGGTCGGCGCCATTGTTTCGCCGCCTGACGCCGTAGCGCCTCTCGCGATTGCGCGCAGAATGCAGCTTCCGCGGCGCATTCTCGTCATTCTCGAGGGCGAAGGCCTCGCGAACGACGCCGCCGCGCTTATCCTTTTTCGATTTGCGGTCGGCGCCGTCAGCGCTGGCGCTTTCTCTTTCGGCCAAGCCGCCGGAATGTTCATTCTCATTATTGTCGGCGAGATTCTTTGGGGGCTCGGCGTCGGCTGGTTCATGTTGCGCCTGCGGCGCTGGATCCGCGATCCCCGGATCGAAATCACACTCTCGATTCTGACGCCCTTCCTATCTTATTGGCCACCCGAGCATCTGGGGGGCTCCGGCGTGCTCGCGACCCTGACCGTTGGCCTATACATCAGCTGGAACGGATTTCGGTTGATCAGCGCCCAGACGCGGCTTCAAGGCATCTTCTTTTGGGATTTTTTCATCTATCTCGTCGAGGGCATTGTTTTTCTCGTCACCGGACTGCAGGCCCGCACGCTTATCAATCGCATCGGCGCCTACGCAATCTCCGACCTCATCTTCTCCGCCCTGGTCGTGAGCATCGTCGTAGTAGTGGCGCGCTTCATCTGGATCTATCCGGCGACCTATCTTCCCCGCTGGCTTTTCCCTTCGATCAGACGCAAGGATCCATCGCCTCCCTGGCGATGGCCATTCGTCCTTGCATTCACCGGCGTGCGCGGCATCGTTTCGCTCGCAGCGGCCCTCGCCATCCCGTTCGCAACGGCCAGCGGGCAACCTTTCCCGGAACGGGACCTCATCCTTTTCCTGACTTTTTCAGTAATCCTGGTGACTCTGGTCGGCCAAGGCCTTTTATTGCCATTGGTGATCGGGGCTCTCGGCCTCGCCGACGTCGGACGCAGCGAGCGCCGCGACGAGAGGGCTGCGGAATGTGCCGTGCGTCGCGAGGCGATAGGGGCAGCGCTCGGCCGACTCGACCTGCTCGCGGGGGAGCGGGGTCTCTCGCCAAGCCTTGTCGAGCCGCTTCGGAGCCAGCTGCGCGACCGGCTCCTGCATGTCGAGCGCAGCAGCGATGGCAACGCGACGCATAAGGCGTTTTCCGCGCTTCATAATGAAATCGAACGCCTGCTGATCGCCGCGGAGCGGGAACGCGCCAACGATCTCTTCTGCGACAATAGACTAACCGACGAAGCGCGGCGTCGGATCGAGCGCGAACTCGACCTACGCGAGACGTATTTGAACAGCCAGCACGGTCAATCGTGAATGAAAAGGCGAGCCGAGCCCCGAAATCGGAATGAATCAACTGAAAAGGGCGCTTGTTCAAAACGAGCGAACGAAGCTGAAAAAGCGCCTGGCGAGGCTCAAGAAGAGCTGGCC
>DAITNE010000331.1:0-3036 GCA_036834765.1 Methylocella sp. | reverse complement strand
ATCATCGCAGCACACAAAAATTACCCTTGATCAGCGGGCGCCGTCCAGACATGACTTAAGCGATTGATGGCGACCGTCTTCAGAATTGATTCAGCGCATTGCGCGCCGACTAACTTGCAAGAAAAATGAACTTTAGGCTTGAGGGGTAGGCAGTCATGCTTCGTCTGACAATCATAGCGACGGTCATGGGGATGGGTGCTTTTCTGGGCTCTGCCGATGCTGCAACCTATTGTGCCAAGTACGTAGGCGGCCCGGAGCGATTAGGCTCAGTTGCGCATAGCCACTGCGGGTTCTCGACGCTGGAGGAGTGTCGCTCAAGCGTTAGGGCTAGGGGCGGCGGGAAGTGCTACCAGAAGGGGCCCTTGCGCGGCCAGAGTGGATAAAAGAATCTGACGCTTAAGTCGATAGATGACTCGCACGGTCGTTATCACGCGGTCACTGCAAACGCTCCCTTGGGCATTGTCACGGCGCCTTTGGCGGCCTCGCTCTCTGGCGCTTATTCTCCACGGTGACCAAAATCGCCATCGTCACGTTCGCCGCGGTTTACTTGTCAATCGCGACGGGCGTTCAAAGCCAAAATGTGCAGAGTTCAATGCATTAGGGTGCTCGTTGCTCTGATTAATCGGCTGGAAAATCGCCTATTCTTGGCCAATGTGACAATGCCCCCGGCGCCGCTGTGGCGGCGGAACTGAAACAGATCGCTTCGCAGCCGTCAGTCATCGTCTTCATCTTGTTTTCGCTGGACGCGTTCGAGGCTCGCCGGGTCATACTTGGCGTCGAGGCGCTCCCCTCCCGCCTTCGTCGCCCTGACCTTGTAACAGCCGTCGTCGGAGCGGATCGACAGCACGGTCCAGCCTTCGGCCTCGAGCTTGGCCTGCAAAGCCTGGCGCGGCTGCCAGTCGGCCAGCGGCGCGCTGCACGCCTGATCCGCCGCAACCGGCGCGGCGCCAAGACATGCCGTGAGGGCCAAAATCGCCGCAACCAACGCGCTTTTCACTGATGCTCTCCCGCTGGCGCCCCGCGAAGCAGAGGAAGCACGTCGAACTGACGCCTTCCTGAACGACTCAAACAATTATAGGACCACTTCACCGGCCCGGCAGGCTAAGTTTGGAACAAACACGCCGAGGCGACACATGCGCATTCTATTGGTCGAAGACGATCCCATCCTCGGAATGGCGGTGCGTGACCAGCTCATGGACGACGGACATACCGCCGACTGGGTTAAGCGTCTCGACGAAGCCGGCGACGCGATCCACGCCGCCGCCTTTGAACTCATCCTGCTCGACCTGATGCTGCCGGGCGGACGTGGTCTCGATTTCCTGAAACGCCTGCGGTCGGCGGGCGACGTCACGCCGGTGATGGTACTGACGGCGCGGGACCAGATCTCGGACCGCATCGCCGCCCTCGATGTCGGCGCCGACGACTATCTGATCAAGCCCTTCGATCTCTTGGAGCTGTCCGCGCGGATCCGCGCGGTCGGACGGCGCTATTGCGGCAATCCCAATCCGCTCGTGACCTTCGGCGACTTCGAGGTCGATCTCGCCGCCCGTTCCGTCCGGCGCAGCGGCAGGATGGTTCAGCTGACCGCCCGCGAGTGGTCGCTGTTCGAAGCCTTCGTGCAGCGCCCCAATCAGTTGATTTCCAAATCGCAGCTCGAGGAGAGGCTCTATTCCTTCGAAGCCGAGATCCAGAGCAATACGATTGAAGTCTATATCGGGCGCCTGCGCAAGAAGCTCGGAGCGGAGGCGATCGAGACCGTTCGCGGCATGGGCTACCGTCTCGGCGCGCCGAGGACGCGCGCATGAGCGGCGGGCGCCGGTCCGCTGGATGGAGCCTGCGCCGACGCATCGGATTATGGCTCGCCGCCGCGGTGACGGCCTTATGGCTCGCCGCCGCGACGGTGGCCGGCCTGGTGCTGCGCCGCGAGATCGACGAGGTGTTCGACAGCGCGCTGCAGGAAGTCGCGCAGCGGGTGCTGCCCCTCGCCTATTCCGAGCTGCTCTCGCGCGAGGAAGGCGGCGCGACCCAGCACATGGCGCCGATCGGTCCCCACAGGGAATACATCGCTTATGTGGTCCGCGACGAAGAGGGGCGCGAACTGCTCCAGTCGAGCGGCGCCGACCTCATGAACATTCCGGGCGGCCTCGCGCCCGGCTACCATTCCACCGACCGGCTGCGCACTTATACCGAGGCCGCGGTCCGGGGAACCATCTTCGTCACCACCGCCGAGGACCTGCGTCACCGGGAGGCGGCGGTCAGGCGCGCCGTGGCCGCCCTGATCTGGCCCCTCGTCGCCCTCGTGCCGATCGCCCTGCTTGGCGTGTGGCTCACGATCCGGCTGTCCATGAAGCCCGTGATCGCTTTCCGCCGGGCGATCGAAGCGCGTGGCCGCGGCAATCTCGCGCCCGTCGCCGCAGCTGGGCTGCCGGACGAGATCGCGCCCGTCGCGGCCTCGGTCAACGCCTTGATGGAGCGCTTGCGCGGCGCGCTCGAAGCCGAGCGCAGCTTCACGGCCAACAGCGCCCATGAACTCAGAACGCCGGTCGCCGCCGCGCTGGCGCAGACCCAGCGCCTCATCGCCGAATTGCCCGAAGGCCAGGCCAGCGACCGCGCCCGCTCCATCGCGACCGCGCTGCGGCGCCTCTCGCGCCTCTCCGAGAAGCTCCTGCAACTCGCCAAGGCCGAGGGCGGCGGCCTTCTCGCCGAGACTCCGGCGCCGCTCGGGCTGGTGCTGCGCCACGTCATCGAGGAGATCGATCGCCAGACCGACCGCGGCGATGCGCTGGCCGTTTCGATCACGCCCGACGGCGGCCCCCTGTCGGATCTCGATCCGGACGCCTTCGCGATTCTCGCCCGCAACCTCATCGAGAATGCGCTGAAGCATGGCACCCCCGATGCGCCCGTTTCGGTGCGGCTCGCAGAGGGGCTGTTCGAGGTTTCAAATCATGGCGCCATTGTGCCGGCCGAACCGCTGGAGCGCCTCGTCCGGCCGTTCGAGCGCGGCCAGACGCGGTCGGAGGGGTCCGGCCTTGGCCT
>DAITNE010000330.1:0-3040 GCA_036834765.1 Methylocella sp. | reverse complement strand
CACCCAGCGGCGCGCGCCCGCGCCGGCCGCGCGTCCCAGCGCAATCCGCCGCTTTCACCGCGACGCCGGACTTCGTGTTGTCAGATCGGTCGACGGTCACCTGCGCGCTTATCCCGCCGCGGATGGGCGCGTCCTGTGGGATTACGACAGGGGACGGCCCTTCGACACCGTCAATGGATGAAGGCGAATGGCGGTTCGCTCGATGCGGCGGGGCCAACGGTTGCGAGCGGGATGACCTTCGTCAATTCGGGCTATGGGCTTTATGGTGGTCGGCCCGGCAACGTTGTGCTCGCCTTCGCGCCTACCAGGTGATTGGAAGCCGCCAAGATCGAAAAGAAATCTGCACCCTAAAAATTTAATGGCTTCCTCACCTTCGAGTCATGCGAGGGGATTCGAACCCTCGACCCCAACCTTGGCGGGGGGCATTGTCACGTCGCCGGGTCGCTTGCCGTTCATTGGCTTCAGCCGTAACCATCGATGATTGACCAAGATCAGCTATAGCGGCTACCGCTTCCCTCCCAAGATTAGTCAGCAGGCGATCTGCTCTCGTGAATCGCTCAGGCATTTATGTCCACAACGATCCGGCCGCGCAATGTGCCCTCCAGGATTTGACGCCCAAGTTCCAGAAGGTCCTCCATGGAGGCGTGACTGATCATTTTGCCCAATTTGTCCAACGGCAGCTCTTCGGCAAGACGGCGCCATGCCTCCTGCCGTTCTCCCAACGGCGACATTACCGGATCGATGCCGAGCAAATTCACGCCGCGCAACAGGAACGGGAGCACCGTCGTCCTAAGTTCGACGTCGCCGGCGTTGCCGACAGCCGCGACGGCGGTTCGATGACGCATCTGAGTGAGCAGTGTTGCCAGCGTCGTCCCGCCCACCGCATCGATCGCGCCAGCCCAGCGAGTCGGCTCCGAGGCTTTTCAAATAGTCGTGCTCGCTCGGCCGCTAGACGCGACCACGCGGTAGCCTAGGCGGTGCAGGATCGCGATCGCAACGCTGCCAACCCCGCCAGCGGCTCCCGTGACCAACACCTCTCCATCGCCGGGGCGAAGGTCATGCCGCTGCAAGGCCATGACGGCGAGCATCGCGGTAAACCCCGCAGTGCCGACGCCCATAGCCTGCTCGGTTGTCATCCCTTCGGGCAGCCGCACTAGCCAATCGGCTTTGACGCGCGCCTTTTGCGCATAGCCGCCCCAATGCAGCTCTCCGACCCGCCAACCCATAAGGATCACTTTGTCGCCTGGCCTGAACCGCGGCGAGTCCGAGCTTTCGACCGTGCCCGCGAAATCGATGCCAGGAACATGCGGATAGCGCCGGACGAGACGGCCTAGTCCCTGAAGGACCATGCCGTCTTTATAGTTCAGGGTCGAGTATTCGATGGCGACAATGACGTCGCCTTTCGGCAACGCCGATTCGGAGAGCATCTCGACGCTTGCATCAATCTTGCCTCCGTCCGCCTCACGCAGGACCAGCGCTTTAAACATATTCACCTCCATGCGCCATATATAGGCAGCCGAGGACGCCCGTTAGGAAGCGAACGGTCGCAGGGGCGCGCCCCGATGCTGCGCCAAACGACACGAAAATGCCGCGCGGCCGGAGGCTTTGCACCCCAATCGGACTCCGCCTTCCTTCCGGTCAGCGAGCTAAGCTGCACTGCGAGATCGCCGGCGCCCGGACGGACGGCATCGCAGACGTGGCGCGAGGGCGTCGCTGCGGGTCGGCCCAACGTGAGAGGAGATCGTCTTAGCTACTGGTGTCGCCGAGGTTTACGGTCATACCATATACTGGCCGCCATTGGCGGTCAGCGTCGAACCGGTGATGAACCCCGCTTCGTCCGAGACGAGGAAGGCGACGCAGCGCGCGACCTCCTCGGGTTCGCCGAGCCGCCCTACCGGGATCAACGGGATGATCTTCTTGTCCAGCACGTCTTTCGGCACCGCCTTGACCATTTCGGTCGCGATATAGCCGGGGCAGATGGCGTTGACGGTGACTCCCTTGACGGCGCTTTCCTGCGCCAGCGCCTTGGTGAAGCCAAGGTCGCCCGCTTTCGCGGCGGAATAATTGGCCTGTCCGAACTGGCTCTTCTGCCCGTTGATCGACGAAATATTGACGATGCGCCCGAAGCCGCGCTCGCGCACGCCCTCGATGACGGGACGCGTCATGTTGTAAAGCGAGTTCAGATTGGTGTTGATCACCTCATACCACTGCTCCGGCGTCATTTTGTGAAACGGGGTATCGCGCGTGATGCCGGCGTTGTTGACGAGGATGTCGATCGGGCCGACTTCCTCGGCGACTTTCCTCAGACCCTCGGCGCATTCCCTGTAATTCGAGACGTCCCATTTATAGACCGACCGGGATGCCCGTCTCGGCCTTGAATTTCGCGGCGGCCGCGTCATTGCCGGCGTAGGTCGCCGCGACCTTATATCCCGCCGCCTTCAAGGCCTTGCTGACCGCCGCGCCGATCCCGCGCGTCCCGCCGCTCACCACCGCAACTCGCGTCATGTTCCTCTCCCCCAGTTGCAGCCTTAAGGCTCTTTTAGCTGGCTTTGCGTTTTCCTTCGGGGCGACGCGAGCCTGACCGTTCCAGCGCCGCGCTCTTCAGCGCCACCTCGTCGGCCGATCCCGCGACGCCTTCAGCCGCGTCCGATAGACGAAAAGAGCGCGTCCGACCTTGCGTTGGCGCAATCCGGCGGCTGCGCAATCCCGCCCATCGAGCGCTCAGCGCTCCACGGTGAGCGCGATGCCCATGCCGCCGCCGATGCAAAGCGTGGCGAGGCCCTTCTTGGCGCCGCGGCGCTTCAGCTCATGCAGCAGCGTGATCAGGACGCGGGCGCCGGACGCGCCAATCGGATGGCCTATCGCGATGGCGCCGCCATTGACGTTGACGCGCAACGGGTCGAGGGCCAGATCCTTGGCTACGGCGAGCGCCTGCGCGGCGAAAGCCTCGTTGGCTTCGATGAGGTCGAGGTCGCCGACTTTCCAGCCGGCCTTTTCGAGCGCCTTGCGCGAAGCCGGAATGGGCCCCGTCCCCATGATC
>DAITNE010000329.1:0-3066 GCA_036834765.1 Methylocella sp. | reverse complement strand
CGGCTTCGACATCGCCCTCACCCGCGCCGTGACCGACGCCGTCGGCGTGCCGGTGATCGCGTCCGGCGGCGTCGGCGAACTGAAGCACCTCGTCGAAGGCATCCGCGACGGTGGCGCAACGGCCGTCCTCGCCGCGTCGATTTTTCATTTCGGCGAATTCACCATCGCCGAGGCGAAGCGTTATATGGCGAAATCCGGATTGCGGATGCGGCTGGATGGAATAGGATAATTTTCCGCGGACGCTGGAAAAACTGGATGGACCCGTTCAGCCTCGACGACCTTGCCGCCATTATTTCCGCGCGCGGAAGATCGACGGCGGCCGCCTCCTACACGAAATCGCTGCTTGACGCCGGCCCGGCCCGCTGCGCCAAAAAATTCGGCGAGGAAGCGGTCGAATTCGTCATTGCGGCGGTTGAAGGCGACCGCGACGCGATCGTCGGCGAAAGCGCCGACGTGCTCTACCATCTTCTCGTCGCGCTGCATCTTCGCGGCGTCCCCTTGAGCGACGTGCTGGGGGAGCTGGAGCGCCGGACGCGCCAGTCGGGGCTTGAGGAAAAAGCCTCCCGCCAGAGCGCGCTCCGCTGATGGCCGCGCTCGATCTCGGTACGTTGCGGCGGATTGGGCCCGCGGAGCGCGCGTTCCGGGCGGGAGCGCCGGAGGATTTGCAGATGGACGGGCGCATCGCACGCGCGGCCGACGCCCTTTCGCCCTACCATCGCTTCACCCGCGCGGAATGGGCGGCGCTGCGCGCCGACACGCCGCTCACCCTGACGATGGAAGATCTCTCGCGGCTGCAATCGCTCAACGATCCCATTTCGCTCGAAGAGGTGGTGGCGATCTATCTGCCGCTGTCGCGCCTGCTCGCGCTTTATGTCGCCGCGACGCAGGGCCTCTACAAGGCGACCCAGCGCTTTCTCGGCGCCGAGGGCGGCAAAACGCCCTATATCATCGGCATCGCCGGCTCGGTCTCGGCCGGCAAATCGACGCTCTCGCGCGTCATGCAGGCGCTGCTCTCGCGCTGGCCGAACACGCCTAAGGTGGAGCTTGTCACCACCGATGGCTTTCTGCTTCCCAACGCCGTGCTGGAAAGCGAAGGCCTGATGGCCAAAAAGGGCTTTCCGGAAAGCTACGACGGCACGGCGCTGCTGCGCTTTCTCTCCGACGTCAAGGCCGGCCAGCAGCGCGTTCGGGCACCCGTCTATTCGCATCTCACCTATGACGTGCTGCCCGGCGAGAGCGTCATCGTCGATCGCCCCGATATTCTCATCGTCGAGGGCCTCAACGTGCTGTTGCCCAACCGCCCGGCGAAGGACGGCAGGGGCCTCCCCTTCGTCTCCGATTTTTTCGACTTTTCGATCTATCTGCATGCCGCCGAAGCCGATCTCGAACGCTGGTTTGTCGAACGCTTCATGCGGCTGAGGGAGACCGCGTTCCGCGATCCGCAATCTTACTTTCGGAAATACGCCGATCTCAGCGAGGCCGACGCAGAAGCAGTCGCGCGCGACATCTGGACCCGGATCAATCTCGCTAACCTCCGCGAAAACCTGCTGCCGACACGGGCGCGGGCGAGCCTGATCCTGACCAAGGGCTCCGGCCACCGGATCGAGGAAGTCGAGCTAAGGAAGCTCTGAGAAAAACCGCGGCCGCGCCGGGCCGGCGGAATTTTGCCGTCTTGACCTTGCCGAAACTCTGGGCACAAGTCCGCTTCGGTCCTGACGACCCGCGTGGAGGTCGTGGCCCGGAGGAAACGCAAAAATGCGCAATACACCAATTTCCGTCACAGCCTTCGTCGCAGCAGCCGTCGCCAGCGTGGCCGCCATGGCCGCGACGCCCGCGCTGGCGCTCAACGTATCGCGCTCGGCCGAAATCGCTGCGCCTCCCGCCAAGGTCTGGGCGGCGATCGGGGATTTCTGCGGCATCGGCGACTGGCACCCGGCGATCGAAAAATGCGTCCCCTCGAAGAAGGGCCACAAGGACATTCGCACCTTAAGCCTCAAGGGCGGCGGCACGATCATCGAGGAGCAGGTTTCGCGCAGCGACGACAGGCACAACTATACCTATACGATTCTCGAAGGCCCGCTGCCCGTGGAAGGCTACAAGTCCACCATCTCGGTGAGGCCCTCCGGCACCGGCTCCAAGGTGATCTGGGTCGGCGAGTTCAGGGCCAAGGGCGCCGAAGACGCCAAGGCGGAGGCGACCATCGCCGGCATCTATGAGGCGGGTCTCAAAGGCATCGCCGACAAGGTAAAATAACAATATAAGGCCGGAGCGGGGTGTCTTTATCCCGTTCCAGCGCCAAGGTTCGCCATTGAAATGACTTTCGAAGCTCCGGCCACGGCCGCCGAGGTCGCGGCCAGCGTCACGGAGGCGGCGAATTCGCGCACGCCCCTGTCAATCAACGGCCTCGCCTCCAAGGCGCGGCTCGGCGCGCCCTGGAACGCGGCGCGCCGCCTCGATCTCTCCGCGCTCTCCGGCGTCACCCTCTACGAGCCGGAAGAACTCGTGCTCTCGGCGCTGGCCGCGACGCCGATCGAGACGATCGAGGCGCTGCTCGCGGCGAACGGCCAAGAGCTCGCCTTCGAGCCGATGTCGTTTGGCGCGCTCTATGGCACGGGGCCGGGCTCGCTGGGGGGATGCCTGATGGCCAATCTCTCCGGCCCGCGCCGCATCAAGGCCGGCGCCGCGCGCGACCACGTACTTGGCGTAAAAGGCGTCAACGGCCGCGGCGAAGCCTTCAAGGCGGGCGGAACCGTCGTCAAGAACGTGACCGGCTATGATCTCTCGCGCGGCCTCGCCGGCTCGTTCGGAACGCTCGCCGTGCTGACCGAACTCACCTTCAAGGTGCTGCCGCGCGCGGAAACCGCCGCAACCCTGGTTTTGCCGGGCCTTTCCCCAAAACAGGCGATCGAGGCGCTTTGCGCCGCCATGGGCGCGCCTGTCGACGTCTCCGGCGCGGCGCATCTGCCGCCATTCGCCGCGCGCGCGCTAGGCTTTCCGGGCTCCGCGACGCTGCTGCGCCTCGAAGGCTTCGCGCCCTCGGTCAACGAGCGCTTCGAGCGGCTGGCG
>DAITNE010000328.1:0-3073 GCA_036834765.1 Methylocella sp. | reverse complement strand
GGCTGGAGCCGGTCGGGGTTCATGGCGAGGCACATCGAGCAGCCGGGCTCGCGCCATTCGAATCCCGCCTGCTTGAAGATCACGTCGAGACCCTCGGCCTCCGCCTGCTGCTTGACGAGACCGGAGCCCGGCACGACCATGCCATTGACGTGTTCGGAGATCCGCTTGCCCTCGAC
This sequence comes from Methylocella sp., assembly GCA_036834765.1. Lineage (GTDB taxonomy): Bacteria > Pseudomonadota > Alphaproteobacteria > Rhizobiales > Beijerinckiaceae > Methylocapsa. Next base: position 2,897 of record DAITNE010000328.1, on the reverse strand, counting down.
CATCTTCGCGGCTGCGCGCAAATCCTCGATCCGGCCATTGGTGCAGGAGCCGATGAAGACGCGATCGATTTCGATGTCGGTGATCTTTTCGCCGCCCTTCAACCCCATATAGTCGAGCGCGCGCGCGATCGAGGCGCGCTTGCTCTCGCTGGCGGCGGCCTCAATGCGCGGCACCTCGCCGGTGACTGGCACCACGTCTTCCGGGCTCGTGCCCCAGGTGACGCTCGGCGCCAGCTTGGCGGCGTCCAGGCGGATTTCCTTGTCGAAATGTGCGCCCTCGTCCGAATGGAGCGTGGCCCAATGGGCCATGGCCTCATCCCAGGCCTTGCCTTTCGGCGCCATCGGCCGGCCCTTCAAATAAGCGAAGGTCTTTTCGTCGGGCGCGATGAGGCCCGCCCGCGCGCCGCCCTCGATCGACATGTTGCAGACCGTCATGCGGCCTTCCATCGACCGTGCGCGAATCGCTTCGCCGGCGTATTCGATGACATGGCCGGTGCCGCCGGCGGTGCCGATCTCGCCAATGATGGCGAGCACGATGTCTTTCGCGCTGACCCCCTCCGGCAGGACGCCGTCGACGGTGACGCGCATGTTCTTCGCCTTGGACTGGATCAGGGTCTGGGTGGCGAGCACATGCTCGACCTCCGACGTGCCGATGCCATGCGCCAGCGCCCCGAAGGCGCCATGCGTCGAGGTGTGGCTGTCGCCGCAGACGATCGTCGCGCCGGGCAGCGTAAACCCCTGTTCGGGGCCGATGATATGGACGACGCCCTGACGCAGGTCGCGTTCATTGAAATATTCGATGCCGAATTCCCTGGCGTTCGTCGCCAGCTGCTCGACCTGCACGCGACTTTCGGGATCGTCGATGCCCTTCGAGCGGTCGGTGGTCGGAACATTGTGATCGACGACGGCGAGCGTCTTGCCCGGCGCGCGGGCGCGGCGCCCGCTAAGGCGCAACCCTTCGAAAGCCTGCGGGCTCGTCACCTCATGGACGAGATGGCGATCGACATAAATGAGGCACGAGCCGTCCTTGGCCTGATGCACCAGATGATCGTCCCATATCTTGTCGTAGAGCGTGCGCGGATGAGCCATTTTTGACGGACCTCGATTGCGCCTTATGCGCGATTTTTGAAAAAAAGAGCTGGAATCAGAAGTTCTTACTCGCAGAATCTGCTATGGGGAAGTACCCTGCCCTCGACCCTTTCAGCTCATATATGTTCGGAGGCGCCATTGCGCCCGTCGGTTGCGCCCTATTTGACGGTTTCCCCCGCGCTCGCGGCGATCGCCTATTACACCACCGTGTTCGGCGCGCAGCAGAAAACCATCATGCCTGCCTTCGACGGGCTGCGCATCATGCACTGCGAGCTTCTGATCAACGGCGGCTCGGTGATGCTCGCCGACGCCTTCCCGGAACTTGGCTATACGCGCATGGCGCTCCCGGGCGAACTCGTCACCAGCTCCATCAGCCTCGAATATGTGACGGGCAAGGAGGTCGATGAGGTGTTCGCCAAGGCGACGAGCCTCGGCGGCAAGGGCGAGACCAGTCCGACCAAGTCGTTCTGGGGCACGCGGTTCGCGACGTTCAAGGATCCGTTCGGCCATCGCTGGATCCTGAACGGGCCGGTTTAGGACAGCGATCGCGGCGGAAGTCTATTCCGCGGCGGGCGGAGCGGCTTTCTTGGCCTTGGCGGCGGCCTTCGTTTCCTTTTTCGCAACTTCCCGCGCCGCCTTGGCGGCGGGCGATTCCATCTTCTCGGCGATGCGGGCCGACTTGCCGCGGCGATCGCGCAGATAATAGAGCTTCGCGCGTCGCACCTTGCCACGGCGGATCACCTTGATGGAATCGATGTTGGGCGAATAGACCGGGAAGACGCGCTCGACGCCTTCGCCATAGGAAATCTTGCGGACGGTGAAGCTCTCGTTGAGCCCGCCGCCGGTGCGGGCGATGCAGACGCCCTCATAGGCCTGCACGCGGGTGCGCTCGCCTTCCTTCACCTTGACGTTGACGACGACCGTATCGCCCGGCTGGAACTCGGGGATCGTCTTGCCGAGCTTGGCGACCTGTTCGGCCTCGAGTTCCGCGATGATGTTCATGAGTTAAGACCTTGTGTTCCGCCGGATTTTTCCGGCGAGCGTTTTTCGCGCTGTTTTCAGTTGAGGGGTGGGGCTTACACGAGAGCGCGGGGTTTGTCGAGACGATGATCGTCCATCCCCTCCACCGCCGCCCCTATCCGCGCCAGATCCTCCGGCCGCGACAATCTATGATCGCCGTCCTTGATCAGGGTCAGGGTCACTGGATCGCCATGCAAGTGCTCGACGAGCGCGAGGGCGTGGCGCCAGGGCACGGCTTCGTCCCGCATGCCCTGCAGGATATGGACGGGGCAATGGCTGCGGATCGTTGCGCCAAACAGAAGGTGGCTGCGCCCCTCTTCGATGAATTCGCGGCGGATCGGATGCGGCCCCGGCTCATAGGGCGACGCGCGCAGCCAGACGCCCTTTCTTTCGAGTTCAGCCCGCGCCTTGCGCGTCATCTGCTCGAAGATCAGCTTTTCGGTCATATCCACCGCCGGGGCGATCAGCACGAGCCCCGCAAGCCGCGCGCCCTCGCCGCTTTCGGCAAGCGCCCGCGCGACGAGCAGCGCGAGCCAGCCGCCCATCGAGGATCCAACCAGAATCTGCGGACCTTCGGTCAGCGCGCGGAAAGCCTCAAGACTCTCCTCCAGCCACATCCCGATCGTCGCGCGCTCCAAAGCTCCCTCGGATTCGCCATGTCCCGAATAGTCGAAGCGAAGACAGGCGCGGGCCGCCGCGGCGGCCGCGCGTTCGAGATAGGACGCCTTCTCGCCGCGCATGTTCGAGCGGAAGCCGCCGAGCCAGACGAGGCCGACGCAATCGCAGCC
>DAITNE010000327.1:0-3100 GCA_036834765.1 Methylocella sp. | reverse complement strand
CTCGTCGCGCGCGAGCACGCCGGCGTTGATCATGCGCCGGAGATTTTCGCCGGCGCCGCCCTGCCCTGCCTCGTCGCGGCCTATGCGGCCTATGCGATGGACTGGAGCATCGCATTGACCGTGCTCGCCGTCGCGCTCGCCTGGTATCTTCCCGAGACCCTGCTCGCCCCCGCCGTCCGCTGGCATTTCTCCTGGCGCATGCCGCTCCTGTTCCTGCTGCGCGACCTGATGCTTCCGGTGATTTATTTCGACGCTTGGTTCGTCGATAATTTCGTCTGGCGCGGCAACGCGATGAGCGTGCGCGAAGAGGAGCCGAGCGTCGGACAGGGATGATCCCTTTGATCTAGCGCATTTTCTTGACCCGGGCCGGCGGCTATCCTAGTCGATAGACTTAATGAGACTGGCGGACGAAAGGCTTGGAGCCTATCCAGGCTTTTTGCGTCCGAAGCGAAAGAACGCAGTCTCGATCGGCCGGGGACAGGACGCAATGAAGCGGCTTTTGCGCGTGGGATTGGCTCTCGCGGCGTTAATAGGCGCCGCTTCGATCGGCGCGGCGGCGCTGGTGCCTGCTCCTGCGCGCGCGGCTGAGGACAAGACGCCGTCCGACGGCTCAGTCCTGCCCTTTCCCCCGACGCCTTCGGCGAGCATCGCCGGTCCGACCCTGCAGGAGTCGAAGCATGTCCGGCGCGTCGAGCCGAACCGCCTCCCGCCGGACGCGCCCAATATCCTCATCGTTCTTTTGGACGACGTCGGCTTCGGTCTGCCCGACACCTTCGGCGGCGAGATCGCGACGCCGACGCTGACGCGTCTCGCCAATGAGGGGATCAGCTACAACACGTTTCACACGACCTCGATCTGCTCGCCGACGCGGGCTGCGCTTCTCACCGGGCGCAACCATCACCACGTCGGGTCCGGCACCATCGCCGAGCGGGCGCTCGACTTCGACGGCTACACCGGCGTCATACCGAAGACATCGGCGACCATCGCCGAGGTGTTGCACGAATATGGCTACAAGACCGCCGCCTTCGGCAAATGGCACAATACGCCGGCGACGGAGACCACGGCGATGGGGCCGTTCGACCGCTGGCCGACGGGTTATGGCTTCGACTATTTCTATGGCTTTCTCGCCGGCGAAACCTCGCAATACGAGCCGCGGCTGTTCGAGAACACCAATACGGTTGAACCGCCGCATGATCCAAAATATCACCTGACCGAGGATATGGTGGACAAGGCCTTGATCTGGCTGCGCCGCCACCAGGCCTTCGCGCCGGACAAGCCTTTCTTCATGTATTGGGCGCCAGGCGCCGCGCACGGCCCGCACCACATTTTCAAGGAATGGGCGGACAAGTACAAAGGCAAGTTCGACGACGGCTGGGACGCCTATCGAGAGCGCGTGTTCCAGCGTCAAAAACAGCTCGGCTGGATTCCACAGGACACGAAGCTGACGCCGCGGGCTGATTCAATGGCCTCGTGGGACAGCATTCCGGAGTCGCAGCGGCCGTTCCAGCGCCGGCTGATGGAGGTGTTCGCCGGCTTTGTCGAACATACGGACGCGCAGGTCGGCCGGCTCGTCGACGGCATCGATCAGCTGGGCCTGCGCGACAACACCATCATATTCTATATCTTCGGCGACAACGGCTCCAGCGCCGAGGGGCAGAACGGCACGATCAGCGAACTTCTCGCGCAGAACATGATCCCCAACAGGATCGAGCAGCAGCTGGCGGCCCTCGACAAGATCGGCGGCCTCGACGCGCTCGGCACCAGCAAGGTCGAGAACATGTATCACGCGGGCTGGGCCTGGGCCGGCGACACGCCGTTCCGCTACACGAAGCTCATCGCCTCGCATTTCGGCGGCACCCGCAATCCGCTGGTGATCTCCTGGCCAAAGGGAATCAAGCCGGACAAAACGCCAAGAGCGCAATTCCATCATGTCAACGACATCGCGCCGACGATCTACGAGATCCTCGGCATCAAGCCGCCGGAAGTGGTGAATGGCGAAAAGCAGGACCCGATTGACGGCGTCAGTATGGTCTACAGCTTTGCCGACGCCGCCGCGCCCGGCCGCAAGCCGATCCAGTATTTCGAGAACAACGGCAGCCGCGCCATTTATCACGACGGCTGGATCGCCGCGGCCTTCGGTCCCTTGACGCCATGGTTGACGGTCAGCCCCGGGCTCGCGACCTGGGACGCCAACAAGGATGTGTGGGAGCTCTACAATCTCAAGACCGACTTCTCGGAGGCCGACGATCTGGCGGCCAGGGAGCCGGAGCGCCTCGCCGAAATGAAGCAGCTGTTCCTGAAGGAAGCCGAGGCCAACAAGGTGTTTCCCGTCGGCGCAGCCCTATGGACGCGGCTCCATCCCGAGGATCGAATCAAGGTCCCCTATCGTCACTGGGATTTTGACGCATCGACGACTCGGCTGCCCGAATTCGCCGCGCCAGGCGTCGGACGCGAGGGCAATCGCGTGGTCGTCGACGCGGACATTGGCGCGGACGCCTCCGGCGTCCTCTACGCGCTCGGCGGGATCGGCGGCGGCCTGACGCTCTACATGGACAAGGGGCATCTCGTCTACGAGTACAACATGATGATGATCGAGCGCTATATCGGACGCTCGCCCGAACCGCTGGCGCCGGGCAGGCACAAGATTACCGTGGACACGTCGATCGGCAAGCCCGGCGGTCCGGCCGACGTCGCGATCTCCGTCGACGACAGCGAAGCCTTCCACGTCGACGTCAAACGCACGGTCGCGGGCGCGTTCTCGGCAAGCGAGACTTTCGATGTGGGTGAGGATCTCGGATCGCCGGTCTCGTTCGCCTATTTCGATCGCGCGCCGTTTGCATTCGATGGCCGGATCAACGCCGTCACCGTGGATCTGAAATGAAGCTTGCGCCAATCGGCGCGCCGTCCCTCCGGCAGACCCGTCGAGTTCCTGCCTCCTGTTCCGTGAATCCCGATGAAAGGTCGATCATGCGCCAGAACTTGAAGTCTCCCGCGGCTCTCGCCGCTGCGTTGCTGATCGCGGCGGGCGTCGCCCAAGCCCTGCCGGTCGCGCCCCTCGACGGCGGATCGTCGCCCGCGCTGGCCCCGACGCAGATCCGCG
>DAITNE010000326.1:0-3106 GCA_036834765.1 Methylocella sp. | reverse complement strand
CGTCGGAGCAGATGGCGTCATCGCCGATTCTGACGTTCGGAAAGCTCTTGGGCGGGCCGCAAAGGCGCTTGTCGATTGCGTTTTCGAGAACAAATTTGCAGTTCAAGATCACGCCGGCCCGACAAGGGCCTAAAACGCAAAGGGCCGCCCGAAGGCGGCCCTGCTTTCTTTCGATAAGCCCCTCATCAATACCGGTAATGATCCGGCTTGAAGGGGCCGTGCTCCGGCACGCCGAGGTAGACCGACTGCGCCGGGGTGAGCTTCTAAAGCTTCACGCCGATCTTGTCGAGATGGAGCGCGGCGACTTTTTCGTCGAGGTGCTTTGGCAGCGTGTAGACCTTGCGCTCATACTGGCCCTGCTTGGTCCACAGCTCGATCTGCGCCAGCGTCTGATTGGTGAAGGACGCCGACATGACGAAGGACGGGTGGCCGGTGGCGTTGCCGAGATTGACGAGGCGTCCTTCCGACAGAAGGATGATGCGCTTGCCGTCGGCGAATTCGATCTCGTCGACCTGCGGCTTGACGTTGTGCCATCGAAGATTGCGCAGCGCCGCGATCTGAATTTCGGAATCGAAATGGCCGATGTTGCAAACGATGGCGCGATCCTTCATCGCCCGCATGTGGTCGAGCGTGATGACGTCGATATTGCCGGTGCAGGTCACGAAAATATCGGCGCGGGGGGCGGCGTCCTCCATGGTGGTGACTTCATAGCCCTCCATCGCCGCCTGCAGCGCGCAGATGGGATCGACCTCGGAGACCAGCACGCGCGCGCCCGCGTTGCGCAGCGAAGCGGCCGAGCCCTTGCCGACGTCGCCGAAGCCCGCGCCCATGGCGCCCTTGCCGGCCATCATCACATCGGTGCCGCGGCGGATGCCGTCGGCGAGCGATTCGCGGCAGCCGTAGAGATTGTCGAACTTCGATTTGGTGACGGAATCATTGACGTTGATCGCCGGCCACAAGAGCTTGCCGTCGCGCTCCATGAGATAGAGCCGATGCACGCCCGTCGTGGTCTCCTCGCTGACGCCTTTGATGGCCTTGCCATACTTCGTATAGAGGCCGGGATGCGAGACGAGGCGGCGCTTGATCGCGGCGAAGAAGACCTCCTCCTCCTCATTGCCGGGCGTCTCGAGGAACGCCGTGTCGCCGGCCTCCGCGCGCATGCCAAGATGAACGAGCATTGTGGCGTCGCCGCCATCGTCGAGAATGAGATTGGGCGCGCCGCCATCGTCCCATTCGAAGATCTTGTGGGTGTACTCCCAATAGTCGTAGAGGCTCTCGCCCTTGCGCGCGAACACCGGAATGCCGGCCGCTGCGATGGCGGCGGCGGCGTGATCCTGCGTCGAATAGATGTTGCACGAAGCCCAGCGGACGTCGGCGCCGAGCGCCTTCAGGGTCTCGATTAGCACCGCCGTCTGGATCGTCATGTGCAGCGAGCCGGCGATGCGCGCGCCCTTCAGCGGCTGGGTCGGACCATATTCCGCGCGCGTCGCCATGAGGCCCGGCATTTCGGTCTCGGCGATCGCCAGCTCGCGGCGCCCCCACTCGGCGAGTTTGATGTCGGCGATGGCGTAATCATTGAACGAATGGGTCATGGCGGCGGACGCTTTCCTTGGCGGCGCAGTGGCGATTTCGCCTCTATATCAGGCCCGCGCGCCAGAGGCAATAAAGATATAAGCAAGTCTTTATATCAATTGTTCACGGGTTTCAAAAGCGGCAAAGCGAGTTTCGCCAGCGCGGCGCGATAGGCCTCGAAAGCGAAATGGCTTTGATAGAATTTTCGCGTCTCGGCGTCCCGCCGGCTCGCCGGATCCGGCTGCGACGCCGCCGCCCGCAGCAGGGCGGCCGCGAAAGCCGGCGCGTCCGCCGCGAGCGTGACGTTGCCGAGCCACGCGGGGTCGAGCCTCATGCCGCGGAAGGCGTGCGGCGTCGCGATCAGAGGCGCGCCGGAGGACATCGCCTCGATCGTCTTGATCGAGACGCCATGGCCTTCGGTCGTCGGCAGCAGCACGGCGGCGGCGTTGGCGTAGGCCGCGCCGACGTCCCTGACATGGCCCAGGAACAGCTGCGCATTGGCCTTGTAGAGCGCCGGCGCGCGGGCGCGGACGGTGCGGTCGAGATTGCCGATAATTTTGATTCGGCGCCTGACTTCGTCCGGGGCGAGCGGCAGAACCTCCCGCAGAAACCAGGCGAGGCCGCGATAATTGGCGTAATTGGCGCTGGCGACGATGATGAGATCCTCCCCGCCCGCCCCCGGCGCGATCGGCGGCACGGCGGGATAGACGAGTTCATGGCGCTTCTCAGTCAGCAGCGTTTTGAAAGCCGCCGCCTCCTCGTCATTGAGATGGGCGAGGACGTCGGCGCCGCGCATCGCGACGAGTTCGATCGCCAGCATATCCTCGAATTTCGCAACCGGCGGCACGGTCCAGCCCTGCTCGTTGCGCAACGCATATTGGCGCGCCTGAAGATCATGGGTGTCGAGCGCGATGGCGCAGCCATGCCTCTCGCGCAGGCGCATCGCGACGGGCATGCAGAAGAAATGATTGCAATGGATGAGATCGACGCGGCGCTCGGCCTGAAGCGCGGCGGGGATCGGCGCGAGCCGCGCGCTTTCAAGGAGAATGGCCGCGAAATTGCCGTGCAGCCAGAGCCTCGCCGCCTGCAGGAAGGAAGGGTTCAGCACCGACAGCAGAGGCATGCCCGTATAGAGCCGCGCGTCGGCCTCAAGGTCCGCTGTCGCCGCGACATAGGATTTGTGTGCGCGGGAGCCCTCGACCGCGCCGGGGGAATCCGCGACGGCGAGGCTGACCAGCCGCGCGCCAAGGCTGCGATAGGCGCGCGCCTGCGAGGCGAACACCTGATGGCTGCCGCAGGAGTGCCAGGCCGGATGCACGAGGAGGACGGTTTTCCCGGCCATCGGCGCGTCGTCGTCCGCGGCCGCGCCCACTCCCTGCCGGCCCGCAGCGCCTTGGCTCTGATCCATGGATTCCATCAATTGCTGCATCGATCGCCGCTTCCATAGCCCCTTCGCGCCGGTTTCCAAAATGGCGGATCGAAGCGCCGGTTCAGGCGCGCGGCGGCGGGGCGAGATTTTACTTCAACCCGGCCT
>DAITNE010000325.1:0-3127 GCA_036834765.1 Methylocella sp. | reverse complement strand
TGCAAAGAAAGAGCACGTTGTAGGTCTTTTCAGTCACGGCGATCTCCCTCTTTTGTCGCGACTTCGTCGGGGTCGCCTAAGAGAGAGGGTCGAGCGCGCGTTGCGCCAGGGCCGCCGTTTCAGTTGGCAGTGGGATGTAGCCAAGCTCGGAGGCGAACGTCTGGCCCGTCGTGAGGCCCCAGGTCACCCAGTCCTTCAACGCGCCCGCTTTCTTCGGATCCGCGTATTCTTGTAAAGAAGCAGCCAGCTGAAGGTGACGATCGGGTGTGACGCCTGTCCCGGCGGGTCGGCGATGAGAAAGTTTTCCGATGCAAGTAGCGCCGCCCGTCCGCCCTCCTCGGTGGGCTCGACCAAACGTCCGGCCTGATTCTCGAGGATCGCCATCTGCAATCCCAAGCGTTTGGCGAAACCATACTCGACATATCCGATCGAGCCTTCGCTGATCTTGATCTTCGACGAGACGCCCTCGTTTCCTCTGCCCTCCATGGCCGCCGCCGGCCAATCGATGTCGTGTCCCTCGCCGGACCCGGTCGCGTGCCTGCCCGAACCGATCGCGACGAGATGGCGGGTGAAGGCGGCGGTCGTTCCGCTGCTGTCTTGGCGGACCACGACGGCGATGTTTTCGTTCGGCAGAGATAGGCCGGGGTTGGCCTTCCGGATCTGGGGATCGCTCCACTGCCTGATCTTGCCGCTGAAGATACCGGAATAGACATCGCGCGGCAGCTTGAGCGCGCCGCCGAGGCCCGGAAGATTATAGGCCAGCACGATCATGCCGGCGGTGACGGGAACCGGGATGACGCCCCGCTTGACGCCGGCGAGCATGACATCGCTCGGCAAGACGTCGGTCGCGCCGAAATCGACCGATCCCGCGATAAATCGGGTGATCCCCTCGCCGCTCCCCACTACATCGTAGCTCAGCGAAACCTGCTTGCGATCCTGCTAATAGACATCGATCCACTTTTTATAGAGCGGCGCCGAAAATGTGGATTCTGCGCCGTGCACGGTCACAATGTCTTCGGCGCTCTGGCCCAAAGCCGGGATAGCCCAGGCGACGAGGGCCGCGCCGCCCGTCAAAGCCGAATTCCGGAGAGCCGTTCGACGCGTGATCATTTTGACCTCCCCAACGCATATTAATCAATATCTCCACATACATCGATATATCGAATTTTGGAGCGCCGAGCAAGGGATTTCGGCGCCGTCACGCGGCGTCGATCCGAACCAAGAGGACGTGCAGCCTGCTGCGGAGCGCGCGCTTGCTGGACGATGTCGCCGTTGACCGTCCGCTGAAACCGCATCGGCGACGATTGGATGCTTGGCGTCATCCAATGCTTCGGCTTGGCGGCGAACACCAAGAATTGACCCTTGGCTGAGCGATTAATCCGCGAGCCGCCGATTGTTTTGTTCGCGCGACCGCGCTACCAACTATCATTGTGAAAGTCGGCGGGTCCCGTCGACAGTGCGCGCCCTGCAACGATGCCGGCGAGCTCCGGGGATTGCTCCGGCCGAATCCCCCTTCTCGCGCGTCAGGCGGCGACGGGCGCCCAGTGCGGCGGCCCTCCGGGCGACGATCGCGCCCTCATACAGCCTCGGGAGATGCCCATGGCCTATACAATCAAAGTCAACGGAGTTGAACACACCGCCGACGTCGACGGCGACACGCCCCTACTTTGGATTCTTCGCGACGTCTGGGGAATGACGGGCACGAAGTTCGGATGCGCGGCTGGCCTTTGCGGCGCCTGCACCGTGCAACTGGACGGAAGCGCAGTCCGATCGTGCCAGACCCCGATCGAGAGCGTCGGAAAGTCGTCGATCACGACGATAGAGGCGATTGGCGATACGCCCGTCGGCGCTAAGATTCAGAAAGCCTGGATCGTTCTCGAAGTGCCCCAATGCGGCTATTGCCAGTCCGGCCAGATCATGTCGGCGAGCGCCCTGCTCGTCGGCAATCCGCATCCAAGCGACAGCGATATCGACGAAGCCATGTCCGGCAATATCTGCCGCTGCGGAACCTATGTCCGCATCCGTGAGGCGATCAAGCACGCTGCCGCAAGCGTCGGCGAGCCAAGGCAGGGAGACTGAACCATGCTGTTCGATCATCTGACGTCAGGCGCGGAAGGAACCGGCTCCGTTCCCTCGTCGGGCGGCCATTCGCGCAGGGATTTCCTGAAAGTCAGCGCCGCGGCTGGGGGCGGCCTTCTCCTCGCATTCAACCTTCGCGGCCTGGATAGCGAGGGCCTCGCGGCTGAAGCGCAAGAGTTTGCGCCGAACGCTTATGTGCGCGTTGGCCGCGATGGCAAGGTGACGCTCATCGTCGCGCAGGTGGAGATGGGCCAAGGCACTTTCACCTCCATGCCGATGCTGATCGCGGAGGAGCTCGAAGTCGATCTCGCCGACGTGGCGCTGGAGCAGGCGCCGCCGAACGACAAGCTCTACGCCAATCCGCTGGTCGGGTTTCAGGCCACCGGCGGCTCGACCTCCGTCCGCGCATTCTGGAAGCCCCTCCGCGAGGCGGGCGCCGCCGCGCGCACGCTGCTGATCAAGGCCGCCGCCGATACATGGGGCGTCGATGCGGGCTCCCTCAGCGCGGAAAAGGGCGAAGTCATCGACAAGGCCTCAGGCCGCAAGCTCGCCTATGGCGCGCTCGCCGACAAGGCGGCGACCTATGCGGTCCCCGATAAAGTCGCGCTGAAGGATCCGAAGGATTTCAAGCTGATCGGAACGCCCGCGAAGCGCCTCGATACGCCGGCCAAGGTCAACGGCTCGGCCAAATTCGGCATCGACACCTTGTTGCCGGGGCTGAAATTCGCGGCGGTCGCGGCGAGCCCAGTCTTCGGCGGCAAGCTCAAAAGCGTCGACGACAGCAAGGCGAAGGCGGTGAAAGGCGTGCGGCAGATCGTAAAGCTCGATGACGTCGTCGCTGTGATCGCCGACCATAATGGCGCAGCGCGCAAGGGTCTCGCCGCTCTGGAGATTACGTGGGACGACGGACCGAACGCGAATTTTTCCAGCGCCGATCTTGTCGCGGAGATGAAGCAGGCGGCCGCGTTGGACGGCGTCGTCGCCGTGAAGCTAGGCGAAGTCGCGCAGGCGATCGGCGCGGCCGCAAACAGAATCGACGCCGTATACC
>DAITNE010000324.1:0-3131 GCA_036834765.1 Methylocella sp. | reverse complement strand
CGATGATTAGGAGATCTCGTGACCCCTGACCGGCGGACGATTTTCCGCGGCGGAGAGCGAAAAAAGGCCGGCGTGGTAGGCACCGTCGCCATGCTGCTGGCCAGTGTCTGGCTGGCGGGGTCGTCGGCCGCGCAATCGGAGCCGCCCGCCCCCCAGGACAATTCGTCCGTCCCCAATGCCGCGCCCAATTCGACCTCGCCCAATTCCACCCTGCCGCCCTTGCGGCTGCCAGCGGGCCAGGAGCCCGCCACGCCTGAGCCCAAGGCAAACATTTTACATTTGTCGGCTGTCCTCAGCGCGACGGACGCGCAGCCTCTGCGCGGCGGCCTTCGGTGGCGCGTTTTCGACGAGAAGGCGGAGCTCGACGGTTCGCATGCGCTTGTCGCGGAATCCTTCGATGCGACCCCGGCGCTAACCCTGCGCGACGGCAACTTCATCGTGCATGTCGCGTTTGGCCTCGCCGGGGCCACGAAGCGCGTGACCGTCGACGCCAGGGGCGGCAGCGAAAGGCTGACCCTCAACGCCGGAGCGTTGCGCGTCGTCGGCATGCTCGGCGACGCGCCGATCGCTCCGGCGAAAACGCAGCTCTCGATCTATGTTCCAGAGCGCAATAATTCCGAAGCGAAACTCGTCGCCAACGGAAAGTCCGGAGACACGATTGGGTTGCCGGAGGGCAATTATCACGTCGTCTCAACCTTGCTCGATCCGCAGAGCAACGGGTCGGTCAACTCCACCAACTCCGTCGTCAGCGCCGATCTTCGCGTGCAGGCCGGCAAATTGACCGACGCGACCTTGCGCCATCGAGCCGCGACGATGACCTTGAAACTCGTCAGCGGACCCAGCGGTGAAGCGCTCGCCAATACGGCCTTTACGATCCTGACCCCTGGCGGCGACGTCATTCGCGAGATGATCGGCGCGTTTCCCTCGCTGGTCCTCGCGGAAGGCGAATATGTCGCCATCGCGCGGCACGACAGCAATGTCTATCAGACCAATTTCAAGGTCGAATCGACCATCGACAGGGATGTCGAGGTGCTGGCGAAATAGCGCCGGCCGCCCTATTCCAGGGCGGCGCGGACGATTGGCCGCGCAAGCGCTCAGGCCGCCTTCAGCTTCGAAATTTCATCCTTCGCCGTCTTGATCGCGGCGTCCCTCTGCTCCGGCCCGACCGCGACCCCTTCGGCGCGGACGATCTCGATGTCGGTGATGCCGATGAAGCCGAAGACGCTTTGGAGATATTTCTTCTGATGTTCGAAGATCGCCGCCGGAGCGCCCTCCGAATAGACTCCGCCGCGCGACGACGCGACGATCACGCGTTTGCCGCCGGCAAGTCCCTCCACGCCTTTTTCCGAATAGCGGAAGGTCTTTCCGGCGATCAGCAGGCGATCGATCCAGGCCTTGAGCTGGCTTGAGATCGTGAAGTTGTACATTGGCGCGCCGATTACCACGATGTCGGCGCGGAGGAATTCATCAAGAAGCTCGCCGCCGAGGGCGAGATCTTGCTGCACCTCCGCGCCCGGCGCCGGCGCGCCCGGCTGTTGCGCGGCGAGATAAGCGCCGGACAAAGGAGGCACCGGCTCGGCGGCGAGATCGCGGTATTTGATCTCGAGATCAGGCGTATTCTGGCGCAGTTTTGCGACGATTTCGGTGAATACGGGCCGAGAATGCTGGAATCGACGTGTAGAAGCGTCATGGACGAAATCCCTTCGGCGGTATAGATTTGTTACCAGGGCACTATGCGTGCCTGGGTAAAGCGCGCAAGGAGGCACTTTTTTGGAACAGGGTCACATCCATGTGCCCGGCGACTGCGCCAAGGTCGCGCCGATTTTGTCGCGCATCGGCGACAAGTGGAGCATTCTGGTGGTCATGCTGCTCGGCGACGGCCCGATGCGCTTCAACGAGCTGCGCCGACGCGTCGGCGGCATCTCGCAGCGGATGCTAACCTTGACCCTGCGCGGGTTGGAGCGTGACGGCTATCTGACGCGGACCGTGTTCCCGTCCATTCCGCCCCGCGTCGATTACGAATTGACGGCGCTCGGTCACTCCCTGCTGATCCCGGTGCGTGGGCTTGGCGTCTGGGCGGTGCAGAACGCAGCTTCGATCGAGGACGCGCAGCGCCGCTTCGATCGGGCGGCCGGGAAAGACGCCTCAAGCCCCCGTCCGATTCCCGCGCAGGGCATGACCCTCATCAAATGAAGAGCAAGCCCGCCGCAGGCGCCCTCACCTCTTCCGCGCCGATATTGAAGGCGAACGCCGCGGCGATCGCCGAGGCCGCGCGGCTCTTGCGCGCGGGACGCCTCGTTGCCTTCCCGACCGAGACGGTCTACGGCCTTGGGGCCGACGCGACATCGGAAACGGCTGTCGCCCGCGTTTATGCGGCAAAGGGGCGCCCCGCCTTCAATCCGCTGATCGCCCATGTGGCGAATCTTACGGCGGCGAAGGCGCAGGGGGTTTTTTCGGCCGACGCCTTGCGGCTTGCGGAGCGTTTCTGGCCTGGGCCTTTGACCCTCGTTCTGCCGCTCGCCCCTAACGCCACGGTCTGCGCGGCGGCGCGGGCTGGCCGATCGACGATCGCCCTGCGCGTCCCGTCGCATCCGACGGCGTTGAGCCTCCTTGCCGCCGTCGACCTGCCGCTCGCGGCGCCCTCGGCCAATCGCTCCGGCCGGATCAGTCCCGTGACGGCGGCCCATGTCTCGTCCGATCTTTCCGGCGAGATCGACCTCATCCTCGACGCCGGACCGTGCCCGGTCGGCGTCGAATCGACGATCGTCGCCTGTCTCGACGGGCCGCCGCGTCTGCTTCGCCCTGGTGGTCTATCGAGGGATCTGATTGAAGAGGCGCTGGGCGCCAAACTCGCTGAGGCGACCGGCGAGAGCGCGGTCATCGCGCCGGGCGCCCTCGCCTCGCATTACGCGCCGCGCGCAAAACTTCGGCTGGGCGCCTTCAGTCTTGAGGCCGGCGAGGCGGGCCTTGATTTCGGCGGCCATTTTCCGGCCTCCCAAAATGTCCTCGATCTGTCGCCAGGGCGAAATCTCGACGAGGCGGCGGCAAGGCTTTTCACGTTTCTGCGCGAACTCGATGCGCTTCAGCCAGATTGCATCGCCGTCGCGCCGATTCCGCATGTCGGCCTCGGT
>DAITNE010000323.1:0-3135 GCA_036834765.1 Methylocella sp. | reverse complement strand
CCGACAACCAGGTCGACCGGATGGGCGACGACATCCCGCCTGGCGAACTCAACCGCGCGACCAAGGCGGGCCAGAATTTCGGCTTTCCCTGGTACGGCGGCGGCCATACAAGAACCAATGAATACATGGACGAGACGCCGCCGGCGGATGTTGTTTTTCCTGAGATCGAGATGGTCGCCCACGCCGCCGATCTCGGCATGATTTTCTATACCGGCGCGCAATTTCCGACAGACTACAGAGGGGGGATATTTTCAGCACAGCACGGGTCTTGGGACCGCACCGTTCCGATCGGCGCACGGGTGATGTTCACCTCGCTGAAGCCCGATGGAACGGCGGATAAGACGGCGCCCTTCGCGGAAGGCTGGCGCGAGCCGGACGGCTCATATTGGGGCCGGCCCGTCGATGTCGCCGAGCTGCCCGATGGCTCGCTGCTGGTGTCGGACGACAAGAACGGCGCGCTCTACCGCATCGCCTATAAGGCGCCATAAGCGCGGCTCACATCCCGCCCAAATGGTCGGCGACGGTGAAGATGTCCTTGTCGCCGCGGCCCGAGATATTCACCACCATCAGATGATCGCGCGGCTTTTGCGGCGCGATATCGGCGACTTTCGCCAGCGCATGCGCGGGTTCGAGCGCCGGGATGATGCCCTCCAGCCGCGCGCATTGCTGGAACGCGGCCAGCGCCTCCGCATCGGTCGCGGAGAGATAAGTGACACGGCCGGTCTCCTTCAGCCAGGAATGCTCCGGGCCGATGCCCGGATAGTCGAGCCCGGCCGAGATCGAATGGCCCTCCTCGATCTGCCCGTCGGCGTCCATCAGCAGATAGGTGCGGTTGCCGTGCAGGACCCCAGGGCGCCCGCCCGCGAGCGAGGCCGCGTGCTTGTCGTGAAGCCCAAAACCCGCCGCCTCGACGCCATAAATCTCGACGGATGGATCGTCGAGGAAGGGATGAAACAGGCCGATGGCGTTGGAGCCGCCGCCGATGCAGGCGAAAAGCGAATCGGGCAGCCGCCCTTCGGCCTTCTGCATCTGTTGCTTCGTCTCCTCGCCGATGATGCATTGAAAATCGCGCACCATGGCGGGATAGGGATGCGGGCCCGCCGCTGTGCCGATGCAGTAGAAAGTGTCGGCGACATTGGTCACCCAGTCGCGCAGCGCCTCGTTCATGGCGTCCTTAAGAGTCTTCGCGCCCGACTCGACCGGAATCACCTTGGCGCCGAGCAGCTTCATGCGGAAGACGTTGGGCTTCTGCCGCTCGACGTCGACCGAGCCCATGTAGACGACGCAATCCAGCCCGAACCGCGCGCAGGCGGTGGCGGTCGCGACGCCGTGCTGCCCGGCCCCCGTTTCGGCGATGATGCGCGTCTTGCCCATGCGGCGCGCGAGCAGGATTTGGCCGAGCACATTGTTGATCTTGTGCGCGCCGGTGTGGTTCAGCTCCTCGCGCTTGAAATAGATCTTTGCGCCCCCCGAAGCGCCTGACGCCGCGGCCTTTGCGCGCAAATGCTCCGTCAGCCGCTCGGCGTAATAGAGCGGGCTCGGGCGCCCGACATAATGCGTCAGGAGATCGTCGAGTTCGGCCTTGAACGAGGGGTCGAGCTTGGCCGCCTCATAATGGCGCTCGAGATCGAGGATCAGCGGCATCAGGGTTTCGGCGACGAAGCGCCCCCCGAACAGGCCGAAATGGCCGCCTTCGTCGGGGCCTCCGCGATAGGAATTGAGATTTGGGGCCAACGCCGCCTGAGTCATGTGTGCGCCTCTTTTCGCCTCGATGCGGCCGCGCCGCCCCTGGCGGGAACCTTGGTTATTTAGACGCTCACACGCGCGAGACCAAGTTTTTCCCACCGGTCGGACCCGCCGCGGTCGGGCCGCGCCGCACGGACCACGGCGATGAATTCCGCGATCTTGCCCTTATCCTTGACGCCGGGCGCGCTTTCGACGCCCGAGGAGACGTCTACGCCCGGCGCACGGGTCTCACGCAGCGCCTGCCCGACATTTCCGGCATCAAGGCCGCCGGCGAGAAGCCAAGGCTTTTTCGTCGCGACGCCTGCGAGAAGCGACCAGTTGAAACCGGCGCCGTTGCCGCCGGGACGCGTCGCGTCCGGGTGCGGGAGGGCGTCGAACAGCAGCATGTCGGCGATCTCGTCGTAACCGCGGATCAAATCGAGATCGGCCCGCGCGCCTATGCCGATCGCCTTGATGACCTTGACGCCGAAACCGGCGCGGATCGCCGCCACGCGCTCGGGCGTCTCCGTACCATGCAATTGCAGGAAGGCGGGATCGAGGGCCGCGATCGCCGCGGCGAGCGAGGCGTCGTCCGCATCGACCGTCAACAGCACTCGCGCGGCGCTGGAGCCGACCCGCGCGCCAAGGCTCGCCGCCTGGTCGAGCGAGACATGCCGCGGGCTGCGGTCGAAGACGACGAAGCCGACCATGTCGGCGCCGGCTTCGAGCGCCGCATCGACCGCGTCTTGCGCATTGAGGCCGCAGATTTTGACGAGAGTGCTCATGAAGGGTCGGGTCGCGCTTTCATGTGAGAGAGGATTGCTGACGGCGGATCGTTGACCGCCAGAACCGCTCAAAAGGATCGATAGTTCCGCGCCGGCCGGGAACGGTCCTCAGGCGCCTTCGCGATTCTCGATGGCGGGGTGCAAATTCTGCCGTGCGCGCTCGGCGTTGAGGCGCCTCAGCTCGGCGCGCGTGCGTCGCGCGGCGCGCCGGTGCGTTCCCTGCCCGAGCCAGGTGGCGACGCCGCCGATGAGGACGCCAGCCATCAGGGCGACGAAAAGAATGAGGAAGAACGGCGCGCTGATCTGCGGCCCGTTGGCGCCGCCATTCGGGAAGGGATCGAAATAGATTGTCGCGATCTGGCGGTTGGCCAGCGCGATCGCCGCGCCGATGACGAAGAGCGGAAGAAGGATCAGCCACTTCAAAAATGTCTTCATCGCATCCGCCGGACAGGTTCGCGCGCCGCCCGCGCGCTTCGAGGCAAGTTCGAAAAGGTCAACTCGACGCCAGACTTCAGAGTTCCGCGGCTCAGCCGCCGAAGCCTTCGTTCAGCCGCTCGCGCATTTCCTTGCCGGTCTTGAAAAAGGGAACCGCTTTTTCATCGACGGAGACATGCGCGCCCGTGCG
>DAITNE010000322.1:0-3149 GCA_036834765.1 Methylocella sp. | reverse complement strand
GGGGTCGGCCCAAATCAGAATGGCGGATAAGAGCCAGGTCGTCGTCGCCTCCGGCGATTACAAGCGCGAACCTGATCCGACCTGCGCCGCCTTCGAGCCGCTCGCCTGCGACGTCTTCATCACCGAGGCGACCTTCGGGCTTCCCGTGTTCCGCCATTCGCGGACGGGCGACGAGATCGGCAAGCTCCTCGCCTCGCAAAGGCTGTTTCCCGATCGCGCGCATCTTGTCGGAGCCTATTCGCTCGGCAAGGCGCAGCGGGTGATCGCGCTGCTGCGGGCCGCGGGCTATGAGCGGCCGATCTATCTGCATGGCGCGATGGAGCGGCTCACCGCCTATTATGCGGCCGAGGGAATCGAGCTTGGCGATTTGCGCAGCGTCGCTTTGAGCGATCGCGCCAAACTTGCCGGCGAAATCGTGATCTGCCCGCCAGGGGCGTTGCAGGACCTCTGGTCGCGCAAATTTCCCGATCCGGTGGCGGCTTTCGCGTCCGGGTGGATGCGGGTTCGGGCCCGCGCGCGCCAGCGCGGGATCGAGCTTCCGCTCGTCATTTCGGATCACGCCGACTGGGCGGGCCTGACCCGGACCATCATGGAAACCGGCTGCGAAAAGGTTCTGGTGCCGCATGGCGAGGCCGAGGCGCTGGTTCACTGGGCGCGGGGCGCGGGGATCGCGGCGGAGCCTTTGCATCTTCTTGGCTATGGCGATGAGGATTCAGAGACGCCAGCCCCAGTCGGAGAAAGCGTTTCCGGGGGAGGCGCGTGAACCGTTTCGCGGAACTGCTCGACCGGCTCGCCTTCGAGCCGTCCCGTCTCGGCAAACTCCGCCTGATGACGGATTATTTCCGCTCGACGCCGGATCCCGAGCGCGGCTACGCGCTCGCCGCCCTGACCGGCGCCCTTACCTTCCAGCACGCCAAGCCGGGCCTCGTACGCGCCCTAATCGCCGAGCGCGTCGATCCGGTCCTGTTCGAACTTTCTTACGATTTCGTCGGCGATCTCTCCGAGACCGTCGCTCTTCTCTGGCCGGCGCCGGACGGGGCGACGCAACGCGCGGGCGATAATGGCGCGCCGCTGACGCTGTCCGAGGTCGTGCATGGACTCGCCGCCGGCGGCAAGCTCGACCTGCCGCGCAAGCTCGCCGGCTGGCTCGACGCGCTGGACGAGACCGGCCGCTGGGCGCTTTTAAAGCTGATCACCGGCGCGCTGCGCATCGGCGTTTCCGCGCGGCTTGCGAAGACGGCGGTCGCCGGGCTTGGCGGCAAAGGCGAGAGCGGCATAAGCCCAAACGACATCGAGGACGTCTGGCATGGCCTCGCCCCGCCCTATATCGATCTTTTCGCCTGGGTCGAGGGGCGCGAACAGCGGCCCGACTCATCCGACCCCGCGCCTTTCTGTCCGGCCATGCTCGCCCATGCGATCGAGGCGAAGGATTTCGACGAACTCGTTCCCGCCGACTTCTTCGCCGAGTGGAAATGGGACGGAATCAGGGTTCAGGCCGCGCGGGACCGCGCCGCGGATGGGCGCGTCGCCCTGCGGCTCTATTCCCGCACGGGCGAAGACATCTCCGCGGCCTTTCCCGATCTCACGGAGCGTCTAGCGAGCCTTTCGGTCGAGACCTTCTCGCTCGATGGCGAGCTCCTCATCATTCGCGAGGGACGCGTCGAACCTTTCGGCGTGCTGCAGCAAAGGCTGAACCGCAAGACGGCCTCGGCGAAGCTCCTCGCCGATTTCCCGGCCCATATCCGCGCCTATGACCTTTTGCGGGAGGGCGGCGAGGATTTGCGCGCGCTCGACTTCGCCGAGCGGCGCCGGCGGCTGGAGGCCTTCGTCGCGGCGGCCGACTGCACAAGGCTCGACCTCTCGCCCCTCGTCTCATTCGCATCCTTCGGGGATCTGGCGAGCGCGAGGCGAAACCCGGCGGGTTTCGGCGCCGGCGAGGACTCGGCCGCCGTGGAAGGCCTGATGCTGAAGCGCGCCGATTCGATTTACGTGCCGGGGCGCCCGAAAGGCCTCTGGTACAAATGGAAGCGCGATCCCTTCACAGTCGACGCGGTCCTGATGTACGCCCAGCGCGGCCACGGCAAGCGCTCCTCCTTTTACTCCGATTTCACCTTCGGCGTGTGGCGCGAGGATCAGGACGGTCCGCAGCTGGTTCCTGTCGGCAAGGCCTACTTCGGCTTCACCGACGCCGAACTCATCAAACTCGACCGCTATGTCCGCAATCATACCGTCAACCGGTTCGGCCCTGTGCGGGAGGTAGCCGAGGGTCTCGTCCTCGAAATCGCCTTCGAGGGGCTCAACCGTTCGACCCGGCACAAATCGGGCGTCGCCATGCGATTTCCGAGGATCGCGCGGATCCGCTGGGACAAGCCGGCGCGCGAAGCCGACCGGATCGAAAGCCTCGAATCCCTGCTGAAACAGAGTATTTCGACAGTTTCGAAAGGGCGCCAACGCGGCGGCGAGACGGCGTGAAGCCGGCGAGCCTCGGCTCTGCCTTATTTCAGCCTCGCATTTGTCTTCGTATAAGGAGTCGATATGGAGGTTAACCGAAAGCAGAGCGAGGAAATTGCTTCGCGAAGCTTGGCCGCGACGGATGCAGCAGTCTCCCTTACGTCAAGTCAAATGACGATTCTCTAGGCCTTAGCCTGGATCGGTGTTATTTGGAGTCTTCTTGATGTTATTTCGGCGGCTCGATCAATTGGCGATTTTCGGCGAAGGATGCGCTTCTGTCCTCCGAATTGACAGTGATCCGGCCGCGGCGAACGACTCCTGGAGACGGGGACAACTACTGCTCTTGCGGCGGTTCCTGAGAAGTTCCTTGCGCGCTCGCTCTCGAAGTTAGGACCATTCATGCCTATGATTGCCCTGGTCGACGACGACCGCAATATCCTCACCTCCGTGTCGATCGCCCTCGAAGGCGAAGGCTATCGGGTGCAGACCTACACCGACGGCTCCACCGCCCTCGACGGGCTGAAGAGCGACCCGCCCGATCTCGCCATCCTCGACATCAAGATGCCGCGCATGGACGGGATGGAGCTGCTGCGCCGTCTGCGGCAGAAATCCGACCTCCCGGTTATCTTCCTGACCTCCAAGGATGAAGAGATCGATGAATTGTTCGGGCTCAAGATGGGCGCCGACGATTTCATCCG
>DAITNE010000321.1:0-3151 GCA_036834765.1 Methylocella sp. | reverse complement strand
GGCGTCGCCAACCTGCGCGCCGACGCCGCCGGCCTGCCGCAGCCCTTCGCGCGCATGATGGACGACGCGGGCGCCGACATCTCCCGCGAGATCGCCGACTCCAACGTAGCGGGCGCCCTTTCGACGCTTCGCGAAAAGGTCACCCTCGTCTGTCAGGACAAGATCGCAAGCCGCTATCCTTTCGCCAAGGGCGCAGAGCGCGAGGTCGATCTCAATGATTTCGCCCGCCTGTTCGGACCGAAGGGCCTCATCGATCAGTTCGTCGGCTCCTACGTGCTCGCCAGCGTGGACGCCTCGGGGCCGCAGTGGAAATGGCGCGACGACAGCCCCCTCGCCAGCAAGCTGACGCCGACCTCGCTCGCCGATTTCGCGCTCGTCGCCGACATCCGCGCCGCATTCTTCGGCCCCGGCCAGGCGGCGCCCGGCTTTTCCTACACGGTGACGCCGCCCGGCGTCAGCGGCCCGCGCCTCGAGATCGATGGGACCGTCATCACGAACGCCTCCGGCCCGACGAACCTGCAATGGCCGGGCGCGAGCGAAAATCACCGCGCGGTGCTGGCGCTTCGCTCGAGTGGGCCGCCGCTCGTGCAGCAATCCGGCGTCTGGTCGATCTTTCGCCTGCTCGACGCAGCCAAACTCAGCAGCGACGGCGCTCTCGCGACCTTCTCGACTGGCGGGCGCGAACTCGCCTGGCGCTTCAGCGCCGCGCCCGCGACGCCCGGCGCCGGGTTGAAGCCGCTTGATCTTGCACGGTTGCGCAATTTCCATTGTCCCGGCGGAGCGTGAACCCATGCGCTGCGGCCTGTTTGGAAAACTGCCGGCCAAACGCGATTTCGTCGCGATCGCTGCGCCGCGCGCGTTCCTGCGCCTGTGGGAGCCGTGGCTGGAGAAGGGCCTCGCCGCGGGGCGGGCTGGCAAGGCCGAGGGCGATTTCGCCGACGCCTTCAACACGGCGCCGATCTGGCGTTTCTGGCTCGGACCGGCGCTGTGCGGAAAGGCGATCGCCGGTGCCTTCATGCCCTCGGTCGACGCGCTCGGGCGCATGTTTCCGCTGACGCTGATAGCGTCCGGCGACGACCGGGCGCCGCCCGACGTTGATCCGCGCGAGGCCTGGTTCGCTCAGGTCGAGGATTTCCTGCTGGACGCTCTCGATCCGGGAACGCCTTTCGAGACGATGGTCGCGCGGCTGGAGGCGCTTGGCAAAGAAGAAACTGGCGCAGATGCTCAGGCGCGGGATTCCTCCGCCCGCGCGTTCGCCGCCATGCGCGCCGCTCAGCCGGATTGCCCGGCGCAGGCGGCGACGTTCTGGTGGACGATCGGCGGGGCCGACTGCGCGCCGCTGGCGATGATGCAACCGGCGATGCCGGCGCCGGCGACCTTCGCCGACATGCTGAGCCGGCGCCGTCAGCCGGAACCCCAAGAGAAGAGCGCGGAAACAACCGCGCAACCGGGATGAGACGATGAATACGCCCATGAAAGACACGCGCGGGAAATTCGAGAGCGGCGCCGCGACCGACGTCGGCAAGGTGCGCCACGAGAACGAGGACGCCTATCTCGTCCTGCCGGAAAGCGGCGTCTTTGCGGTTGCCGACGGCATGGGCGGACACGAGGCCGGCTCGCTGGCGAGCGCCATCGTCATCGATTCCCTGCGCAATATCGCGGAGCCCAAGACGGTCGCCGAACTCCTCGGCCGCTGCTGCGAGAATCTTGCGAGCGCCAATGACAGGCTGCTCGAAATCGCCGACGAACGCGTCGGCATCGTCATCGGCGCGACCGTCGCGGCCCTGCTCGCGTGGGAGGGCTATTACGCCTGCGTCTGGTCCGGCGACAGCCGCATCTATCTGGTGCGCCAGGGCGCGATCTCCCAGCTCTCGCGCGATCACACCGAAGTCGCCGAGCTGATCGCCGAGGGCGTGCTGACCGCCGAGGAGGCGCAGACATGGCCGCGCCGCAACGTCATCACGCGCGCCATCGGCGTCTATCATGAACTCGACCTTGAAATCGCCGAGGGCGTGCTCGAAAAGGACGATCTCTTCGTCATCTGCAGCGATGGATTGACGACCCACGTCACCGACGCCGAGATCCTGGAGGCCGCCCGCCTGATGGAGCCGCAAGGCGCCTGCAACAAACTCGTCGCGCTCACCATCGAGCGCGGCGCCATCGATAATGTGACGGTCGTCATCGTCCGCTACGCGCCGCGCGGGTCGACCGTCGTCTTCGCGCAAAATAGCGCGCCGAAGCCCCGCTGGACGCCAAGATGAATCAGGCCCCGTCATTCGGATCGACGCGGCCGATCATTCCGGCCGGGACGCAGCTCAATGGAATCTTCGAGATCGACGAGCCGATCGCCGCCGGCGGCATGGGCGAGGTCTACAAGGGCCACGCAATCCAGACCGGCGACATCGTCGCGATCAAGCTGATCCGCTCCGATCTCGCGGAAGCCGAAGCCGCCTTCGCGATGTTCCGCAAGGAAGCTGCCGCGCTGCATAACCTCTATAACGAGGCGATCGTCCGCTATTACGTGTTCACTGTCGATCCGGCGCTGGAGCGGCCCTATCTCGCGATGGAGTATGTCGACGGGGTGTCGCTGTCGACCATGCTGCGCGGCGGCCCGCTCGCCTTCGAGGCTGTAGTGCGGCTGATGCAGCGGATCGCGTCGGGCCTTGCCGCCGCGCATGAGCGCGGCATCGTTCATCGCGACGTTTCGCCCGACAATATCATCATCCCCGCGGGCGACATGGCGCAGGCCAAGATCATCGATTTTGGCATCGCGCGCTCGACGCGGCTCGAGGACGAGGGAACGGTGATCGGCACCGGCTTCGCCGGCAAGTACAATTATGTTTCGCCCGAGCAGCTCGGGCTATTCGGCGGCGACATCACGCCAAAATCGGACATCTACAGCCTCGGCCTCGTGCTGGCCGAGGCCCTGCGCGGCCACCCGATCGACATGGGCGGCAACCATGTCGACGTCATCGAAAAGCGCCGCGTCGTCCCCGACCTCGGCGGGGTCGATGCGCGCCTGCGTCCGCTGATCGAGCAGATGCTGCAGCCAAATCCCGAGGACAGGCCGGCCTCGATGGCGGAGGTCGCGGCGTGGACCCCCGACGCGCCGCCGATCCGTCGGCCGCGGCGGCGCCGGTCCGGCTGGGCG
>DAITNE010000320.1:0-3158 GCA_036834765.1 Methylocella sp. | reverse complement strand
TCGAGGTCGCCATGCCGACCGCGATGCCCTGCGCGCCATTGGCGAGCAGGTTCGGCAGCGCCGCGGGCAACACCACAGGCTCCTGCTGGTCGCCCGAATAATTGTCGCGGAAATCGACCGCGTCTTCGTCGATGCCCTCAAGCAGCAGCCGCGCGACGTCGGTCATGCGCGCTTCGGTGTAGCGATAGGCGGCGGCGCCGTCGCCATCGATATTGCCGAAATTGCCCTGCCCGTCGACCAGCGGATAGCGCGAGGAGAAATCCTGCGCGAGCCGGACAAGCGCGTCATAGATCGCCTGATCGCCATGCGGATGGAACGAGCCCATCACGTCGCCGACGATCTTCGCGCATTTCTTGAACGCGGTCCCGGGGTCGAGCCGCAGGATCTGCATGCCGTAGAGAATGCGCCGGTGAACCGGCTTCAGCCCATCCCGCGCGTCCGGCAGCGCCCGGCCCATAATGGTCGAGAGCGCATAGGCGAGATAGCGCTCCTCCAGCGCATCGCGCAGATTAATTGGCTCGGATCCGCTGGATGCGGGCGGTGGCGGCGGAGCGACGATTCTTGCCATGGCTCGTGCCTAAACGAGGCGCGGCTAGCGCGCAAGTTCCGTTTTTGTTCCAGGGCCGATCAGGCGGGGCGCGACGGCTCGAGCCCCCTCTCAGGTGTCTAAAATTGAACTATTGACAGTGGTCATACGTAAATTTCCCTATTGACGTCGGCGCCATTTAGAATTTTAAAATAAGCTATTGATACAGCTTGCAAAATAAAAGCAGGCATCAATTCGGACTTGGAAGCGCAAGAGCGGCGCCCATTGGCCGCGCTGTTTTTTTTATTCTCAATAAAGTCATTGCGGGAGAAACATGATGCGTCGTCATAAAGATATTCACCCCGACTTGTTTGCCCGGCTGCATAAGCTGCAAGAGCTGTACTACTCCGGTAAGTTCGAACGGGGCTCGCTGCAGCATGCAGAGATTCTCGCTCTTGAGGACGTGGAATCGGCTTACGTGCAACGAGAGATGAAACAATTTCACCAGGTCGAGCAGAGTCTCGCCAATCGCCTCGGGCAAAAAACGGCCTCCGTCCACCGCTGAATCAGCACGCCGCGCAGCCTGCCCCGGCCGCGATCGCTCGATGCTTCAGCTCCGCTCGTTTGAGGCGCGCGTTTCGCCCCCCACCGAAAAGCGATGCGCGTCGCCGCCGGTCATCCCCGCTGCGCCTCGGCGCCCCAATCCCGGACGCCCATCGGCCACAAATCCGCCTGAACGAAACAGGGGGGTGTTGCCGCGCTGCACTAGTTTGGCGTGCAGGCCTCGGCTACCAAGTTGCTGCCTCAACGCCCCGCTTTTTTTGACAGGCCGCGCTGCGCAAGCGGAACCGTTTGCGAGCTTGGCTGTTTATATGTCGAATTGTATTCGAAGCGGCGTCAAGATCGGATTGGGACATGATCAGACTGGGTTCGATTCTAGGGTTTGCGCTCGGTCTGGCCATCATTTTCGCAGCCTATATGGGAACGCAGGACCCATCCGTCGCGGAGCCGCAGGCGGCCGATGCGGGCTGCGTCGCGCAGAAAGTCGCGCTCGACGAGGGCTATGGCGTGACCCGCACCGAAACGCGCGTCGTTTGCGCCAAGGACGCCGCGGATAAATCCGAAGACAAGCAGGACTACTCAGCCCGTCCCCGCGCGAAGAACCGCGACGATCGCATCCGTCAGCCGTTTCAGATCATCTTCGCCGATGGTGAAAGCCGGCGTCAGATAGACGATATTGCGAAACGGGCGCACCCAGACGCCCGCCTCGACGAAGCGCCGCTTCAACGCCGCCATGTCATCGATAGAACCCAGCTCGACGACGCCGATCGCGCCCTGAACGCGGACGTCCCGCACGCCTGGCAGTTCCCGGCAGGGTTCGAGATCGCGCGCCAGTGCGGCGGCGATGGCCGCGACCTGTCGCAGTCGCGGCTCGCTCTCGAACAGGTCCAGAGAGGCGTTGGCGGCGGCGCAGGCGAGCGGATTGGCCATGAAGGTCGGCCCGTGCATCAGCGCATGGAGCGGGTCATCCGAGGCGAAAGCCTCGAACACCGCGCTTGAGGCGACCGTCGCCCCGAGCCCCATGGTCCCGCCGGTCAACGCCTTGGAGAGCGCCATGACGTCGGGGACGACGCCGGCTGCCTCGCAGGCGAACAGCGTCCCGGTGCGCCCGAAGCCCGTAAACACCTCGTCGAAAATCAGCAGCAGGCCATGCCGGTCCGCCGCGCGCCGCAGCTTTCGCAAAACCTCCGGCGAATGAAAGATCATGCCCCCCGCGCCCTGCGCCAGCGGCTCGACGATGATGGCTGCGAGCGCGTCCGCGTGGGCGTCGAGCGCGGCCTCGAACGCCGCCTCGCGCGGCTCATCGGTTGGAAGATCGACGATGATCTGCTTCGCCAGCACGCCGGAGAAAAGGCTATGCATGCCCTCCTCCGGATCGCAGACGGACATGGCGGCGAATGTGTCGCCATGATAGCCGCCCCTGAACGATAAAAAACTCGTGCGGCCGCTGACGCCTTGGTTGAGCCAGAACTGCACGGCCATTTTCATCGCGACCTCGACCGCGACCGACCCTGAGTCGCAGAAGAACACGCGTGTCAGCGGCGCCGGCAGCAAGGCCGTGAGCCGCCGCGCGAGCGTGAAGGCCGGCTCATGCGCCAGACCGCCGAACATGACATGCGGCATCGTGCGGAGCTGCCGCGTCACGGCCTCTGCTATATGCGGATGGTTGTAGCCATGGCAGGCGGTCCACCAGCTGGCGATCCCGTCGATCAGCTCACGGCTATCCGGGAGTTTTATGCGCGAGCCCTCGGTGGCGACCACCGGCAGCGGCGGCGGCGCCGTGCGCATCTGCGTATAAGGCAGCCAGACATGCGGCAGGCCTTGTCTGAACCAGTCGGGGACGCTCAACTCTTCGCCTCCTGCGATGGACTTTGGATTTGCGTCACCCGCGCATTTGCGCAAAACCTCGCCTAGCCCCTTAGTGCGCTTCGCGTCAACGAGGCAAAGGCCCTTAGATGAATTCCCTCGACGCTTTCGCCTCGGACAAGCTGGCCGAACTCGACGCCGCCCATCTGCGCCGCACGCTCGTTACGAGCGAGCGCGGCAACGCCCTCTATGTCATCCGCGACGG
>DAITNE010000319.1:0-3163 GCA_036834765.1 Methylocella sp. | reverse complement strand
CGTAAGCCACCCTGCGAGCCTCGAACACGATACGGGCCCCGGGCATCCCGAACGCGCCGACCGAATCCTTGTCCTTGAGCGCGCGTTCGAAAGCGAAATCTTTCAGATGCTGCACCGGGAGCTGGCGCCAGCGCTCGATTACGAGGCGCTGCTTCGCGTGCATCCCGCCGATTATGTGGAGCGCATCAAGGCCGCCGTTCCGTCAGTGGGCCTGGTCGATATCGCGGAAGACGTCGTGATGAGCCCCGGGACGTGGGAGGCGATCTCGCATTCCATCGGCGGAACCGTGGCCGCCGTGGATGAAGTCATGCGCGGCAAGGTGAACAACGCCTTCGTGGCGATGCGGCCGCCCGGCCATCATGCCGAGACCGCGCGGCCGATGGGGTTTTGCTTCTTCAATCTGGCCGCGATTGCGGCCCGGCAGGCCCAGGCCGTTCACGGCGCGGAGCGCGTGGCGATCGTCGACTTCGACGTCCATCACGGCAATGGGACGCAGCAGATCTTCTGGTCGGACCCGTCGGTTCTCTACGCCTCGACGCATCAGATGCCGCTTTATCCCGGCACCGGCGGCGCTGGCGAATGCGGGGCGTATGACACCATCGTCAACGCGCCATTGCCCGCGGGGGCGGGCAGCAAGATTTTCCGGGAGGCGATGGCGACGAAGATTTTCCCCCGCGTCGACGCCTTCGCGCCGGACCTGATCGTGATATCCGCGGGTTTCGACGCCCATCGCTTTGATCCGATCGGCGGCCTTCATCTGGAAGTCGCCGATTTCGCCTGGGCGACAGCGCGACTGATGGAGATTGCGGAGCGGCGCGCGCAAGGCCGCATCGTCTCGATCCTCGAAGGCGGCTATGATCTCATCGCGCTCGCCCGCTGCGCCTCCGCCCATGTGCAGACGCTGATGGGCGCCTAGAGCATTTTCCTAATGCAACACATTGTAAAATAGTAATAGCTTATTGTTATTACGTATTTTATTGCGGAGCCTAGATCCTGGGCGACGGCGTCCGGAATTTTATCAATCGCTATTCGACGCCTTCGCTCGACACGATTTCGATGCCGAAACCGGACAGACCGACAAAGGTCATCGGCCGCGATGTGCGCAGCTGGATCGACGATACGCCGAGATCGCGCAGGATCTGCGCGCCAAGGCCGACCTCGCGCCAGGCCATCGTTCGCAGCGCCTCGGATTCCGCGGGGTGCTCGCCGGCGATGGTGACCGGAACGCCCGCCGTCCCATCGCGCAAATAGATAAAGACGCCGCGTCCGGCTTTCTTGAAAGACGCGAAGGTCTTTCGAATGCCCTCGCCGCCCGTGATGACGTCGGCGATGATATCGGCCCGGTGCAGGCGCGTCGGCATGTCCCGCCCGTCGCCGATTTCACCCTGGACGAAAGCGAAATGCTGCACCGGGTCGAAGCGGGTCACATAGGCGTAGCCGGTCAAGGGGCCGCTCGGCCCCTCGACGTGAAAGGTCTTCACCCGCTCGACCAGCTTTTCGCGCGCCTGCCGATAGGCGATGAGATCGGCGACCGAAATCCGCTTCAATTTGTGCTGTTTGGCGAAGGCCTTGATTTGCGGGCCGGCCATGACGGTCCCGTCGTCATTGGCGAGCTCGCAGATCACGCCGACCGGCGGCAGGCCCGCGAGGCGCACGAGATCGACCGCGGCTTCGGTATGGCCGGAGCGCATCAGCACGCCGCCTTCCCTCGCGATCAGCGGAAAGACGTGGCCGGGGCGCACGAAATCGCCCGCGCCGATATTGCCGTTGGCGAGCGCGCGAACGGTATTGCTGCGCTGTTCGGCCGAAATGCCGGTCGTCAGGCCATGGCTGACGTCGACGGAGACGGTGAAGGCGGTGCCGTGCGGGGCGTCGTTCAGCGCCACCATCGGCTGCAGATTAAGGCGCCTCGCATCGGCTTGGGTGATTGGCGCGCAAACGATGCCGCAGCAATTGCGGATGATGAAGGCCATTTTTTCAGGCGTGCACAACGCGGCGGCGCAGATAAGATCGCCTTCGTTCTCGCGGTCGTCGTCATCCGTGACGATGACGATTTCGCCGCGCGCAATGGCTTCGATCGCCTGTGAGACGGACTGGCTCATGGCCGCGACCTCCTTGATTTCGCAGATCTTCAAAAAATCATTCGGGGTCACGGCCCCGCCCGTCTCACGGAAGATTTGCTCCGCGGTCTCGCGGGACACCCAGGCGCTTTCCTCATTGCAGAACTGGGAGATCGAGCCTTTCGACAGCCCCGTGCGCCGCGCGAATTCGGCGCGGCTCAGATTGTTCCGCTTCAGCCAGTCGCCAAGCTTCATTTGCGAAGACCACTTCCCTGGGAGGCGTTTAGTTAAACTAAACTCGCTGCGCCTTCAAGGTTTGACGCAGGTTAATTCAGGCCAAACCCGGCCCGACCTGCCCGCGATGACGCAGGAAATGGTCCGCCAGCACGCAGGCGACCATCGCCTCGCCGACCGGGACGGCTCGGATGCCGACGCAGGGGTCGTGGCGCCCTTTGGTGACGATCTCGGTTTCCGCGCCGGCGCGGTCGACCGTGCGGCGCGGTTGCAGAATCGAGGACGTCGGCTTGACGGCGAAGCGGGCGACGATCGGCTGTCCCGTGGAGATGCCGCCTAATATGCCGCCGGCATGGTTCGACAGGAAGAACGGCGCGCCCGCATTTCCGCCGCGCATTTCATCGGCGTTGGCTTCGCCCGACAAAGCGGCGCTGGCGAATCCGTCGCCGATTTCGACGCCTTTGACCGCGTTGATCGACATCAGGGCGCCCGCGAGATCCGCGTCGAGCTTGGCGTAGACCGGCGCGCCCCAACCGGGCGGCGCGTTCTCGGCGACGATCTCGATGACGGCGCCAATCGAGGAGCCGGCTTTGCGGACGCCGTCGAGATAGGCCTCAAAGAACGCCGCTGCCTTGGCGTCCGGGCAAAAGAACGGGTTTCTGGCGCATTCATCCCAATCCCAGTTCGCCCGCTCGATCTGATGCGGTCCCATCTGCACAAGAGCGCCGCGGATTTCGACGCCGGGAATGATTTTGCGCCCAATGGCCCCCGCGGCGACGCGCGTCGCGGTCTCCCGGGCGGAGGAGCGCCCGCCGCCGCGATAGTCGCGGACGCCATATTTTGCGTCATAGACGTAGTCGGCGTGGCCC
>DAITNE010000318.1:0-3169 GCA_036834765.1 Methylocella sp. | reverse complement strand
GCGGCTGCTTGCCCACGACGCGAAAGGTCGGCGCTGCGGGCGCGGGCTCTCCCGGCAGGCGGCGCGAGGGCGCTTCGCCGCGCCCCGACCTTTCCGCGAAGAACTGCTTGACGATGCGGTCCTCCAGCGAATGGAAGGTGACGATGACAAGGCGTCCGCCCGGCTTCAGAACCGCTTCGGCCGCGGCGAGCGCTTCGACGAGTTCGCCGAGTTCGTCGTTCACCGCGATGCGCAACGCCTGAAAGGAGCGCGTCGCCGGATGCATCTCGCCGGGCTTGCCGGGCGCGACCCGCGCGATCATGCCGGCGAGCGCGGCGGTCGAGGTGAATGGCGCCCTGGCGCGATCAAGCACGATCGCGCGGGCGATGCGCCTGGATGCCCGCTCCTCGCCGAAATGGTAGAGGATGTCGGCCAGCGTCGCTTCGTCAGCCGTATTGACGATGTCGGCGGCGGTTGTCCCCGCCTGCTGCATGCGCATATCGAGCGGGCCGTCGCCGCGAAAGGAAAAGCCGCGCGCGGCGTCGTCGATCTGCATCGAAGACACGCCGATATCGAGAACGACGGCGTCGAAATCGCCAAGATCGAGGCGCTGCGCGACCTCAGTGAGCTGCGAGAATCGCGCCTCGACGAGAAAGAGCCGCCCGTGCGCCTCGGCGGCGAGGGATGCGCCCGCGGCGATGGCGGCGGGGTCGCGATCGAGCGCGAGCACGCGCGCGCCCGGCGTCGCCAGAAGCGCACGGGAATAGCCGCCGGCGCCGAAGGTGGCGTCAAGGTAGAGCCCGCCCTCGCGCGGGGCCGCGATCGCCAGAACTTCATCACGAAGCACGGGAATGTGCTGGGCCGGTCCGCCAGCGGCGAGATGATCCTCATCGCCGCGGCCCGCGTTCACTCCCGTGCTCCATGTGATCGCAGCGGCGGAGCATCCGGCGCTGCGCGTCTGGAGCCTGGCTGTTTTAATGAATCGCGCGCCCGGGTTCTGGCCTCCCCCATGCGCGCGCGAAAACGGCCAGACTCCCAGATCTGAAACTTGTGGCCGACGCCGACGAAGGTGACTTCGTTCGAAACGGCGGCATAGGTTTTCAGCGTTTCGGTCAGGATCACCCGCCCTTCCGAATCGACCTTCAAAATCTCGCTCGACCCCATCAGCGCGAGCGAAAGCAGGTCGCGCTCCTCCGAATAGGGCGTGTACCCCGAGAGCAGTCCATCGATTTCCCTCAACAGGGCGTGGCCACCGCAATCGAGCGCCTCCTGATCGAGCGAAGGATGGACGTAAAGACCTTCGAACCCGTCGCGCGCGAGCACTGCGCGAAACGGCGCCGGAATCGAAACCCGCCCCTTGGCGTCGAGCCTGTTGGTGTAGTTTGAGACAT
This sequence comes from Methylocella sp., assembly GCA_036834765.1. Classification (GTDB taxonomy): domain Bacteria; phylum Pseudomonadota; class Alphaproteobacteria; order Rhizobiales; family Beijerinckiaceae; genus Methylocapsa. Next base: position 1,799 of record DAITNE010000318.1, on the reverse strand, counting down.
AAATGTCCACTCCACGCCCTCGAAACTCGCTTGGAGCGCGCCGCCTCCCGAAACCGGGCTGCAACGCGCCTTTGGGCGCACGCCAACGCTAATGCTCTTACTCAAACGGGACGATTTGGGATAACATGGGATTTTATGGGGGTCAATCCGATTCCCATGGGAGAAGGGCGATCTCGCGACCCTGACGCAAAGCTGGCGTTCTTTTTATCGAACAGGGCGGATGGCCCGCCGCGGCGGCGGTAGAGCTACCGTGCGGCAAAACAGTGCCGAGACCTTTCAGCTTTTGAAAAGCGCGTTGAATTTTCGTTGCGCGAATGGCGTAACCATCATGCCGGCGCGAAACGCGCGGCCTCTTTCGCGCAAGGAGCGTCGGTGACCCAGCGTCTCGATTACGCCGCCGTGCCGGCGCTCTGTTTTCCGAACAGCAAAAGCGGCGCTGAATTGGGCGGAGACGGTGACGCGGGTCGCCCTGACTGGCGTCCCGGATGCGGAGCACAAGGCCGCGGCGCATTTCAGCGAGGAAGTACTGGCCGACCTCACCATCGCCATAGGGCTGATGAGCGCTCACAACCGCATCGCCGTCAGTTTCCGCGCGACGCCCGCCGCCGCGAAAGACGCGGGCGGCGGGTCTCGAGCGTATAAAAGTGGAGCCGCCAAACAGGCGGCGGCTAATTTCCTTCCTATTTCGCTTTCGCCTTCTCGCCCTTGTGATCGGGCGCCCCGGCCGTGACGTTGGGCTGGGTCGCCGATGGCGGATCGCTCGCCGGAAAGGAATCCTCCAGCTCCTGCTCGAGTTCCCGGTCCTCTTCGGCCTTTTGCTCGGCCTGTTCCGCGCGGCGCTGTTTTGCGGCGGGGTCGGACTTGTCTTTTTCGGTCATCCTGGCTTCCTCCAGTGGTAGCCGGGACATAACGGGCGCTCGCCTTAACCGTTCCCCCGCGCCGGCAAGGTTCCCGCGCGTCAGGCGCGGTTCGCGACTACCCGCGCCGGAGGAAACACCACCTCGACCAGCGTGCCTTCATGAAGCTTGCTCCGGATCGAGAAAGAGGCGCGATTGGCCTCGACCAGCGCCTTGGTCAGCGGCAGGCCGAGCCCCGTGCCGCCAGAGGCGCGCGCGGAGGCCACCTGGCGGAAGGGCTGAAGCGCGATCTCGACGTCGCCTTCCGACATGCCGACTCCGGTGTCGCGAATGCGCAGCGCGGCGCAATTGGCGTCGGTCAGCGCCGTCGAGACGATGACCTGGCCGCCGCCTTGCGTGAATTTGATCGCGTTGGACAAAAGATTCAGGACGATCTGGCGCAGCGAGCGCTCGTCGGCGCAAATATGCGGCAGCTGCGGCGCGAGCGAGAGCCGCGTGACGACGCCCGCGGCGCTCGCCTGCGGCTGCATGATCGAGACGCATTCGCTCACGATTGCGTTGACGTCGACCGCCTCGAACGAAAGATCCATTTTGCCGGCCTCGATCTTGGAGAGATCGAGGAGGTCGTTGACGAGGCTCAGGACGAGCGCGCCGGAATTGCGGATGTCCTTCAGATAGTCCTTGTAGCGGTCGTTGCCGATCGGACCGAAGCGCTCGTCCATGATCACCTCGGCGAAGCCGAGGATCGCGTTCAGCGGCGTGCGGATTTCATGGCTGATCTTGGCCAGAAAATCGGACTTCAGCGCGCTTGCGCGCTCCGCCTCGCGGCGCGCCTCATCGAGTTCGCGTTCGACCGTCTTCCAATGCGTCATGTCGCGCAGGAGGGCGCAATAGCGCGTCTCCTCATTCGCGCCCGCGCCGTCGCCGATCTTGCCGAGCGTC
>DAITNE010000317.1:0-3176 GCA_036834765.1 Methylocella sp. | reverse complement strand
TCTCGTCGACGGGCAGCGGGTTGTCGACCGAGGTCACTCCGTGAAAGACGTAGTGCTCCTCGCCGTCGACATAGATGCCGACCGCGACCCCCGGCACATTCAGTCGCTCCGCGATCGAACTCACCTCGTGGGCGAGGCGCCCGTGCGTATCCGCGATCGACCCCGACGCTGCTGCACACACGCTGCTCGCTCCTAGTCTTCAAGCCGCTGCTTGATCGTTTGCTTCCAAGCGGATTTCGGCAGGCTGGCCTTGGTCATGACCGCCCATTCCGGGCCGAACCGTTGAAAGGCCGCCTGCTTGCTCACGCCCAGCGCTTCACCGATCCGTCGCCACGAGTGGCCCTCGTCCAGGGCGCGGAATACCGCTTCCCGCTCATGCTCGGATAGGGCGTGCTTCAGCTCGGTGATCGCGGCGGGAACGGTTCGCGATCCGCTCTTTAACAGGTAGGAGCGGCCGGGCAGCAGCTTTTCCTCGCTCATCCAGATGAGATGGGCGGCGAACTGGTCGGCGACCTCCGGCCGGCTTTTCGGGTCGGACAGGACATCGCCGCGCGCGATGTCGAGTTCGTCCGTCAGGGTGAGCGTGACGGCCTCGCCGGCGCTGGCGCGCTCAACGTCGCCGTCGGCGGTGACGACGCGCGCGACGCGCGAAGATTTGCCCGAAGCCGCGACGACGATTTCATCGCCGGGGCGGACGGTCCCGCTCGCGATCGTGCCGGCGAACCCGCGAAAATCGAGATGCGGCCGGTTGACCCATTGCACGGGGAAGCGAAACGGCTTGCCGCTCTGGTCTTCCTCGACGTCGACCTGTTCGAGAAAAGCCAGCAGCGCCGGCCCCCGGTACCAGGGCGTATTGGCGCTTTTCTCCGAGACGTTGTCGCCGTGCCGGGCGGAGATCGGAATCGGCGTGATCGATTTGAAGCCCAGCGGCGCGGCGAAGGCGGTGAAATCGGCCACGATCTTGTCGAAACCGGCCTGATCGAAGCCGGTGAGGTCGATCTTGTTGACGGCGAGAACGACATGCTTGATGCCGATCAGCGACACGATCGCGGCGTGGCGGCAGGTCTGCGTCAACAGCCCCTTGCGCGCATCGACGAGCAGGATGGCGAGGTCGGCGCAGGAGGCGGCGGTCGCCATATTGCGCGTATATTGCTCGTGGCCGGGCGTATCGGCGATGATGAAGGAGCGGCGCGGCGTCGACACATAGCGGTAGGCGACGTCGATGGTGATGCCCTGTTCGCGCTCGGCCTCCAGCCCATCGACGAGCAGGGCGAAGTCGATATTGTCGCCGTCGGTGCCGTGGCGCTTCGAATCGCGCTCCAGGGCCGCGAGCTGGTCGTCGAGAATGAGGCTCTGCTCATAGAGCAGGCGGCCGATCAGGGTCGACTTGCCGTCATCGACGGAGCCGCAGGTGATCAGCCGCAGGGTCGGCGGCGTGGACGCCTCCTGCGCGTCTTGCGCATCCTGCGCGGGATTGCCGCTGACGGCCTCGAGCATCAGAAATATCCCTCGCGCTTCTTCTTTTCCATCGAGCCGGATTCGTCATGATCGATCAGGCGCCCCTCGCGCTCCGACATGGTCGAGGCGCGCATCTCCGCGATGATCTCCGGCAATGTTTCGGCCTCGGACCGCATCGCCCCGGTGAGGGGATAGCAGCCGAGCGTGCGAAAGCGGATTTTCTCCATGCGCGGGACTTCCCCCGGCAGCAAGGGCAGGCGCTCGTCATCGACCATGATCAGCGTGCCGCCGCGTTCGACGACCGGGCGCTCCTTGGCGAGATAAAGCGGTACGATCGGGACGTCCTCGGCCGCGATGTAATCCCACACGTCGATTTCCGTCCAATTGGACAGCGGGAACACCCGCATGGATTCGCCCTGTTTGATGCGCGTGTTAAAGAGGTTCCACAGCTCCGGGCGCTGATTGCGCGGGTCCCAGGCGTGCGAGGCCGAGCGGTGCGAAAAGATGCGCTCCTTGGCGCGGCTCTTCTCCTCGTCGCGCCGCGCGCCGCCGAAGGCCGCATCGAACTTCCATTTGTCGAGCGCCTGGCGCAGCCCTTCGGTCTTCATCACCTGCGTATGCACGGAAGAGCCGGACGCCACCGGCGAAATGCCGCGCCTGACGCCATCCTCATTGACATGGACGAGCAGATCCATGCCGACGCGGGCCGCCATCTGGTCGCGAAAGGCGATCATTTCGCGAAATTTCCAGGTGGTGTCGACATGCAGCAGCGGAAACGGGGGCTTCGCAGGAAAAAACGCCTTCTGCGCGATGTGCAGCATCACGCCCGAATCCTTGCCGATGGAGTAGAGCATCACCGGCCGCTCGAACTCCGCGACCACCTCGCGCATGATGAAGATCGCCTCCGCCTCAAGCCGGCGCAGGTGCGGGGACGCGGAGTGTTTCACGTTTTATGCCTGTGATATATTGGATTTCACGGTAAAAGAAAGATTCATCTAGACTTTCGCGTGCGGATTTGCAACCAAGCGGCGTCCAGTGAGGCGCGCGCGCCGGTCAGAAGCGAAACTTCGGCTCGGCGCCCGGTCTGAGCTGGATCGCGATCCCCGCGTTCATCAGGACGACGGCGTCGCATGTTCTGGCCAGCGCCTGATTGAGAGACCCCTGCGCGTCCCGGAAGCGCCGAGCGAGCGCGTTCTCCGGGACAATTCCGCCCCCGACCTCATTTGAGACGAAAATCGCGGGTCCCTCAAGGCGCGCGACGACGCCCGCAAGCTCCGCGCTCGCCTGCGCCAGATCGGCCTCCAGCAGCATCAGATTGCTGAGCCAGAGCGTCGCGCAGTCGACGACGACGATGCGCCCCGGCTGAGCCTCGCGCGCGAGCGCCTTGGCGAGGCCGTGAGGCTCCTCAACCACGGTCCAGTTTGGCCCGCGCTCGGCGGCGTGGCGGGCGATGCGCGCGCGCATTTCGGCGTCATGCGCCTGCGCCGTCGCGATCAGCACCGGCCGCGCCCCGGAGCTTTCGGCGAGGCGCTGCGCATAGCGGCTCTTGCCGGACCGCGCGCCGCCGAGAACAAGCAGGGTTTTGGTCGTCATGCGATCCTCGGGGCAGCGGGCAGTGTGGGGCTCGAATAGCAGATTTTTCGCACGGGTGCGGCGGGAAGGACTCCGACCGGTCCGCCCCATGGGCGGATCAATCCTTAAATGCGACGGCCGACCCC
>DAITNE010000316.1:0-3192 GCA_036834765.1 Methylocella sp. | reverse complement strand
CGCCATAGGCCTGCATCACCCGCACAGCGCCGAGGTTCTCCGAGGCGTAGGCGGAGGCTTCGGCGAGGGCGTCCTGCGCCGTGCGCGAGCGTTTGCGCACCAGCCGGCCCGAGGCGACAAGCGGCAGCACGATGATTGGAATGGCGATGAGCACGAAGGCCGAGAGCCTCGGGCTCGTGAAAATCATCAGGCCGATTGCGCCGACGAACAAAAAGAGGTTGCGCAGGGCGAGCGCCGCCGTCGTGCTGAAGGCCGCCTTCATCTGCGTCGTATCGGCGGTCAGCCGTGACATCAATTCGCCGATGCGGGCGGTGTCGAAGAAGGCGGCGTCAAGACGGCAAAGATGCGCGAAGACCGCCGAACGCAAATCGGCGATGAGCCGTTCGCCAAGCGTCGTCACGAAATAGAAGCGCGATCCCGAAGCGACGGCGAGGACCGCGGCGATGCCGACGAGCGCCAGGAAATACTGATTGATGAGGCCGGCGCTGTCCTGCGTGAAGCCGAAATCGATCATGCGCCGGATGGCCAAAGGCACAGCCAGCGTTGCGCCGGACGCCGCGACGACCGCGATCAAAGCGCCCGCGATGCGCGCCCTATAGCGCAGCACATAAGGCAAAAGCGGCAGAAGCGCGCGGGGCGAGGCCTTCTTTTGCGGCTTGTCGGCCAACTCCGAAAGGACAGGATCGGAAAGGGCTGGATCAGGAAGGGCGGCGGCTTCTGTCATGGGGCGGTTGTACCAGGCTATCGACGGATCGGCGGGCGGCTCTCGCCTCGCGTTATGAAGGCATATCGGCGTCGGCGGCAAGCTTTACGCCTTTAGAGGGTGCGCGCGCTTGTCCAGGATCAAGGGCGCAATCTCGCCAAGCATAGCTCTTACGCCTCAGGCCGCCGAATCGGCGCGCTGCACGGATTGCGCCTCGATCGCCGCCAGGAGGATGCAGAGCGCGATCCCCTCAGAAGCGTCGCGCACCTCCGCAAGGGACGGAAATGTCGGCGCGAGGCGCAAATTGCTGTCGTTCGGATCGTTCCCACAGGGCCATGTGGCGCCAGCGGGCGTCAGCGCGACGCCTGCGCTCTTGGCGAGTTCGACGACCCGCGCGGCCGTGCCCGCCGCCGCCTCGACGCTGATGAAATAGCCGCCCTCGGGCGCGGTCCAGCAGGCGGCGCCGGTCCCCGCGAGATGACGCTCCAGCGCCTCTATGACGGCGGCGAACTTAGGCGCGATCAGCGCGCGATGGGCGTCCATGTGCCGGTGAACTCCCGCGACATCGCGCAGGAAGCGGACATGGCGGAGCTGGTTCAGCTTGTCGGGTCCGATCGAGCGCTTCGACGCGCAGGCAAGATACCAGCGCACATTGGCGGGGGAAGAGGCGAAAAAGGCGATGCCCGCCCCGGCGACGGTGATTTTCGAGGTCGAGGCGAAGACGAAGGCGCGGTCCTTATGGTCGGCGCGCTCGCAAGCTTCGAGAATATTGGAGACCTCGTGACGGAGCTCGGTCAGGTGATGCACGCTATAGGCGTCGTCCCAGAACAGCCGGAAGTCCGGCGCGCCCGCCTCCATCGCGGCAAGCCGCGCAACCGTCTCGGGGGAATAGATTTCGCCGGTCGGATTGGAATATTTCGGCACGCACCACATGCCCTTGACCGAAGGGTCGGCCGCCAGCGCCTCGACGGCGTCCATGTCGGGTCCACGTCCGGTCATGGCGACGGGCAGCATGCGGACGCCGAATTGCTCCAGAATGACGAAATGCCGATCATAGCCTGGCGCGGGACAGATGAACGCCGGGCTCGCCTCCTTGGACCAGGGCCTCGGCGAGCCGGGGACGCCTTTTAGCAGAGCGTAGACGATGCAATCATGCATCAGGGCGAGGCTTGAATTGTCGCCGACAACCACGTCCTCAGGCGGCGCGCCCAAAATCGGCGCGAACAGCGCCCGCGCCTCCTTGAGGCCCTGCAAATTGCCGTAATTGCGCGCGTCTTCGCCCGCCGCGCTGAAATAATCGCCGTTGCCGGGCAGGGCGAGCAGAGCGTTGGAAAGATCGAGCTGGTCCGGCGCCGGCTTGCCGCGCGTCATGTCGAGCTTCAATCCCTTGGCGCGAAAGGCGTCTAATCTCGCTTGCACGCTGATTCGCAGCGCCGCGAGCGCGGGCGTTGGAAGATCGGCGATCAGGCTCATGGGCGCTCGTCTCGTGACTTTTCGCGACTTGGCCGCGCGGGGAATTTCGGCAACTTCATAGCGCGCCGGGCGCATCGGCGCCAGCGCGCCATCGCCGCAGGCTCGCGTGGCCGCTTCGCGCAACATGGTTGCTGAAACGCCGCCGGAGGTGATATTTGGCCGACCGGTGAGAGCAGACGACGGTTCGCGTTTACATTAGTGTCTCAGGGACGGGGGTTCGCCAGCGTGACGCGCGACAAGGTTCTGGTCACGGGGGCCTCGGGCTTCGTTGGATCCGCCGTGGCGCAAGCCCTGGCGGAATCGGGCTACGCCGTCCGCGCGCTGCTGCGGCCAACCGCGCAACGGCTGAACCTCGCCAATCTCGATGCGGAGATCGTCGAGGGCGACATTTGCGATCGCGGCTCCGTCGACAAGGCGATGGCCGGCGTCAGATTTCTGTTCCATGTCGCCGCCGACTATCGTCTGTGGGCTCGCCGTCCGCAGGAGATCATGCGGACCAACGCCGAAGGCACGCGCATCCTGATGCAATCGGCGCTCGCGGCCGGCGTCGAGCGCATCGTCTACACGAGCAGCGTCGCCACCATTGCCTGCCCGACGGGTGAAGCTCCCGCCGACGAAACGCGGAGTCTTTCCGAATCCTGCGCCATCGGAGCCTACAAGCGCAGCAAGGTCGTTGCCGAGAAAATCGTGCAGCAAATGATCGCGCGCGATCAATTGCCGGCGGTCGTCGTGCATCCCTCGACTCCGATCGGCCCGCGCGACATCAAGCCGACGCCGACCGGACGCATCATCGTCGAGGCGGCGATGGGCCGGATGCCGGGCTATGTCGATACGGGGCTCAATCTTGTTCATGTCGACGACGTCGCCCGCGGCCACGTCGAAGCGCTCCGCAAGGGGCGAATTGGCGAGCATTATATTCTCGGCGGCCAGGACGTCTCGCTGGCGGCAATGCTGAAGGACATCGCCGAGCTTTGCGGCCGCAAGCCGCCGCGGCTCCGCTTCCCGCGCCCGCTGCT
>DAITNE010000315.1:0-3204 GCA_036834765.1 Methylocella sp. | reverse complement strand
CGATCGGCGCGATCGGCGCGTCGGTGGCGTCGCCGAGTTCGCCCACATGCAGATAATCGAAATCCGGATAGAGCTCGGGACAAGCGGAGACCGACGGACCGCCGAGCGCGACCGGCTTGCCCTGCGCGTGGGCGCGGGCGCAGATATCCTCCATTTGCCGGCGCTGGATATGCATGCCGCTGACGAAGACGGCGTCGGCCCAGGCGAAATCCGCCGCACGCGCCGCGCCCATGTTTTCGTCGATGAAGCGCACCTCCCAGTCTTTGGGCAGCACGGCGGCGATGAGGAGCAGACCCTGCGGCGGCATGAACGCCTTGACGCGAGGGGTTAGCGGATAGGCGTATTCGAAGGTGCCGAAGGACGGGACGTAGTGCGGAAAAACGCAAAGCACGCGGCGCTTCGGCGAAGCGCCCGGGGTCTCTTCGCGCGGAGCCTCTTCACGATGGGCCGCGCTGGCCGAAGACGGGGTGAAGCTCTCTGCCAAGGCGGATCGACCTCTCGCTTTCAGTCGCCGATGGATGATTCTTCCAACATAACGAGGCGAAGATAAGGAGGCGCGGACGCGCAGGCCCCGCGTCGACGAAATCGCCAGACGAAGATCGCCGCAGCAGGGGACTAACGCAAGACGCAAACGATGGTTCGCGCGATGGTCTTAGATGGTTTGGAATCGCGCCCGACCGCAACGCCTCGGGCTCGGCTTTACGGCCAAACGCGCCGGCCCGCCCTGCGACGGCGGCGCCCGGCGGTTCGCACGGCGAAGCTGACGCCCGCGGCCGGTTTCGCGCCCGCCGTCCGTCGGGAGCGTCGCGGGCCGGTCAATCCGCCGGTCGGCGAAATCAGAGGCGCTCCAGCCCTTCCTCATAATCGATGGCCTCATAGGCCTGATCATATTTGGCCGCCCCGTCGGCGATCGCGTCGATCTTCTTCGCCGTATCGAACTTCTTCATCTTCGTCTTGTCGAGATAGAGAAAATCGATCAACTCATTGTAGACCGACGTGTCGTCGATCGGCAGGACATATAAGCTCACGCCGTTAAAGCTGATCTGATAACGCGAGGCGCGGTCGAGATCGCTGACGTAGATGAAATACTTGCCGCCCGGCTTCACAGTGGCGCTGAGCGTCTCCATCAGGGCGCGCAACTGCTTGTAGGTGGTGAGCGATCCGGCGAGAAACGAGAACGCCGCGTCGCCCTCTTCGGCTGTGGCGAAGGCCGCCTCCAGATTCACCGGCGGATCAAGCGTCAAGGCGATTTCGCCGCGAAAGCCGAAGCGGCCGGCGCTGTGGGTGGGCGCCTTATGGGCTGGCTTCAAAAGCCGGCCTTCGGCCTCAAGGCGCTGGAAAGCGGTCGATTCGATGGAGGTCATGATCAACTCTCGATGTTTCCGCTCATCCCCGAATTGTTCGGAAAAATAACGGCCGATGCTGATGGTGTTTGACGTCGACGCCCGCTCGGAGCCGCGCGGCGTCAATCGTCATTTCGTCGATTGCGGGATTGAAGAAAGCGGGACCGAAAAAGGGAGCTTTCGCGACACGGTGTGCGGAAAGGCCGATTGACGACAATTACGACAACGCCGGACGAGAGGGTCTAGCTGACCTTGAAACGCGTGCATCGCGTTGTTTTTAGGCGCGGTAGGGCGCGCGTTCCGCCCGAACTGGCTCTAAACAGCCGCCATTCCTTTCGATCGCGCTCCGATGCGCCTGACGCTCTGACTCTATCAGCGCATCTATCGTGCCAGCCGCCGACCTTTTACCGAGGGGCGGATTCGCGTGCCGATCAAGTTCGTCGCAGCATCTTGATGATCTTCACACGACCGGCCGATGCCGTGATCTGCGTTCTCATTGGCGGGCTACTGCTGTCAACGATCGCGCTCCTGAGATGATGCATTGACAGTCGCGAACGGCAACGCTCTCGGCAGGAAAAGTGAAACGCGGGTTTTCTTATGCTGCTGGTCGCCGCCGGCCGGTATGATAAAATCGCATTAGTGACCGCCAAATAAAGGGGAGGCGTTGGAGATGAAGAGTAAAGACACTCCGGCGCTTGTGATCACTGCGGCATTGCTCGCGGTCTTGGGCGGCAGGGCCATTTCCGCGCAGGACAAGTACACTGTGCAAGTGCCGAATGGGCTCGCGTTCTCTGAGTTCAGGGGATACGAAGATTGGCAGACTGTCGCCGTCAGTCAGTCCGGAGACGTGATCAATGTGATCCTCGCCAATCCCCTGATGATCGACGCCTACCGGGCCGGCGTTCCCGGCAACGGCGACCATTTCCCCGACGGCTCCAAGATCGCGAAGATCCATTGGAACGCGAAAAAGAGTACTGAGGCCCCCGCTCCGACGACCGTGCCAGACACCCTCAAGGACGTTGATTTCATCGAGAGGGATAGCAAGAGATTCCCGGACACCGGCGGATGGGGATACGCCCAGTCTAACTATGATGTCGCGTCCGACAAGTTCACGCCCGATGGGAGCGACGCCAAGTGCGGGTACGCGTGCCACACGATAGTGGCGGCAAAAGATTACATTTTCACGTCCTACCCCAAGAAGTAGGCGAGGAGTGGGCGGCGGACCCGGCGCGGGCGCTTGCCGCCTCCGGTCGCGCGCCGCCAGCTTCCTGCCTCCCGGCTCGCGCCGGTCAACCCGGAAAAGCTTACGCGGGCCCTCACCAAAGGCTTAACCATGGGAGGGCGCTTCCGCCACCGGCCCCAAAATCTCGAAGGCCTCCACCGGCCGGCGAAAGCCCTTGAGCGTCATCGGCTCCAGCTCGCGCGCTTCGAAGCGCCCTTCGACCGCGTGAAAGGCGCGCGTCTCTATGATGATCTGGCCGGATTTCGCCTCGTCGCAGAGGCGCGAGGCGAGGTTAGTGACGCTGCCGACGGCTGAGTAATCGAAGCGCCGCGCAAAGCCGATCCGCCCGAGCGTCGCAAAGCCGAGCGCAATGCCGATGCCGAAGCCGAGTTCATGCCCGCGCTTGCGCCAGACCGCGGCGCGCGCCTTGATGGCGGATTGCATGTCGAGCGCCATATGAACCGCGCGGGCGGCGTGATCCGTGCAGGGCAAGGGATCGTTGAACAGGATCAGCATGCCATCGCCCGCGAAGCGCTCAAGCGTTCCCTCGTAGCGGTCGATCAGCGCGCCCAAGGTCTCGTGATAATCGTTGAGGACGCGCATCACTTCCTCGGGCTCGGCGGTCTCGGTGAAGGCGGT
>DAITNE010000314.1:0-3216 GCA_036834765.1 Methylocella sp. | reverse complement strand
GCCAGAGCCCGCGCCGACGTCAATGAGTAGGTCGCCGCGCCGGGGGGCGAGGGAAGAGAGCGTGATCGCGCGCGCATGCCGCTTGGTGAGCTGGCCATCATGTTCGAACAGCCCGTCGTCGCGCCCGCTGGCGATGGAGAGGAAGCCCGAACGCGGCTCACGCGCCACTTCAATGGCGAGGAGATTGAGCGGGTTGACCCCCTCCAGGTCAAAGGCCTCGGCGGGGGCCGCGCGAATGCGCTCTTTCGGGCCGCCCATCGCCTCAAGCACGGTGATTGTGGACGCGCCGAGATCGCGTTCGCAAAGCAGCTTCGCGATACGGGGCGCTGTCGTCTCGTCCCAGGCGAGGCAAAGGATTCTGGCGCCGGGCTGCACCACGGGAATGATGCGCTCGAAATCGCGACCATGCAGCGAAATGAGCGTCGCGTCCTGCAGGCTCCAATGCAGCCTCGCGGCGGCGAGGCTGAAGGCCGACGGCGACGGAAAGCAGATCATTTCGCTTGGGGCAACATGCGCGGCGAGCAGGGTTCCGACGCCATAAAAGAATGGATCGCCCGACGCCAGCACGCAGACGGGCTCGCCCCGGCGCGCCAGAATCGCCGGCGCGGCGTCTCCGATCGGCGAGGGCCAGACTAGCGTCTTCGCGGCGAGCGGGCCGGCGAGCGCGAGGTGCCGTGCGCCGCCGACAATGAGGCGGGCTTGCGCCAAAGCCTCGCGCGCGGCAGGGATAAGGCCATCGGCGCCGTCCTCACCGATCCCGATGAGTGTCAGCCATGGTTTTGCGGGCACCGTCATGACGCGCCTGCGCAAGAGCTGGAGACAGGCGAATGCGAGTCCTCGTTCTTGGCGGAACGTCCGAGGCGACGGCGCTGGCGGCGCTGCTCGCCGCGACGCCCGGCGTCGAGGCCATCATGTCGTTCGCCGGTCGCACGCGCGCGCCTTCCGCGCCAATTCCATTGCGCAGCGGCGGCTTCGGCGGCGCGGAGGGGCTTTGGCAGCATCTCGAAGCCGAGGGCATCGACGTGCTCGTCGACGCCACCCATCCCTTTGCGGCGCAAATCTCGCGCAACGCCGAAATCGCCGCGGCGCAAGGTAATATTCCGCTCGTCATATTGTCGCGTCCGCGGTGGACGCGTGAGCCGCAAGATCGCTGGACCGAGGTTCACGACATGGCGGGCGCCGCGGCTGCGATCGGGCGCGAAACCCGCCGCGTCTTTCTCGCGATAGGACGGCTTCAGCTCGCCGCTTTCGAGGCCGCGCCGCAGCACTACTATCTCATCCGCACCATAGAGCCCATCGCACCCAACCTGCCGCATCATCGGATCATCGCCGCGCGGGGTCCCTTCGACACCGAGGCGGAGGAGCGCCTTCTGCGCGAGGAAAAAATCGACGTGATCGTCGCCAAGAACAGCGGCGCGGCGGCCGTCTTCGGCAAGATCGCCGCAGCGCGCCGTCTCGGCCTTTCCGTGATCATGGTCGAGCGGCCTGCCGAAGCATCGGGCGTCGGCATGCGGGCCGCGCATCCGGCCGAGGCGCTGGCGCTGATTCTCGGTCATGGGCCGCGCGCCGCGCTTCGCGGCGTATAGACGAAAGGCGTGCCGGCGCCGCGCGAAATCACTTTGGTTTCGCTGGAGCCGACGATGACCAGCGTCGCCATATCCACGCATTCGGGGTCGGCGTCTGCGAGCGTGCTTACGATGAAATGCTCGTCCCTGCGGCCGATCGCTTTGGCGAACATCACCGGCGTCGCGGCCGCCTTGAGTCGGCGCAGCAACGCGAACGCCGCGCCGATCTGATCGCGCCGTGTCTTCGAGGCGGGATTGTAAAGCGCCATGACGAAATCCGCTTCGGCCGCTGCGATCAGCCTTTTCTCCACCAGCGCCCAGGGCTTCAGATTATCCGACAGCGAGATGGCGCAGAAATCGTGGCCGAGAGGCGCTCCGAGCCGCGCAGCCGCCGCCTGCATCGCAGATATGCCGGGCGAGACGCGGACGTCGATCGCATGCCAGGCGGGTTCGCCCCGATCGATCGCCTCGAATACTGCGGCCGCCATGGCGAAAACGCCCGGATCGCCGCCGGAGACGACCGCGACATGCCGGCCCGCCTCAGCAAGGCGCAGCGCTGCGCGGGCGCGATCCAGCTCTTCCCGATTATCGCTCGCGTGCCGCCGCTGGCCAGCGCGCGCCGGGCAGCGGTCGAGATAGGGCGCATAGCCGACGAGGTCGGTGGCGTCTGCGAGCATCATCGAGGCTTCCGGCGTGACCCAGTCCGCAAGGCCGGGGCCGATCCCGACGATGCGCAGCGAGCCGGTCATGGCCGCCGGCCCTGGCCGGGGATGAGGATCATCGAAAAATAGGGCGCGCGATCGTCGGTCTTGTCTGCAAGCTTCAGGATTTTTTCGGTCGCCTGCGTGCCGTGTTCGACATAGATCGCCTCCGTTTCGCGCCCTGCCTCCCGGATCGCGAGGCGGACTTTGCCGAGATTGGCGCCGAGCTTGATGATGATGGCTGCGTCGCAGGCCTCGATGCGCCGCGCCAGATCCCCGCCTCCCAAAGTGCCGGGCAGCACGCTCAGCACGTCGTCGCCCCAGGCGATCGGAACTTGCGCCGCGCTCCAGCAGCCGGACATGCCGGCGACGCCGGGAATCACCTCAATAGCGAAGCGGTCCTTCAGCCGCACATAAAGATGCATGAAAGAGCCATAAAGAAGCGGGTCGCCTTCGCAGGTGAGAGCGACGTCGCGGCCGGCGCAAAGATGGTCCGCGATCGCCTCCGTCGCATCTGCATAGAAAGCGCGCAAAGCCTCGACATAGACCGGGTCGCTGAAGGCGATCTCCGTCGTCATCGGATAGTAGAGCGGCAATTCGAGGCACTGCGGGCCGAGCCAGCGATCGACGATGGCGCGCGCGTGCCCGCGCCGTCCTTTGTGGGCGAAATAGGCGACGACCGGCGCGGCGCCCAGAATCTTGACCGCCTTGACGGTGACGAGATCGGGATCGCCCGGCCCGAGCCCGACGCCGTAAAGGCGGCCCATCGGCGGCGCGGCTTTTGTCATTCGGCCTCTCCCGCCAGCGCGTTGAGGGCGGCTGCCGTCATGGCGCTGCCGCCTTTGCGCCCACGCACGGTGATGAAGGGTGCCGGCGCGAGCTCCATCAGCGCTTCTTTCGATTCCTCCGCGCCGACGAAGCCGACTGGCATGCCGATGATGCAGGCGGGG
>DAITNE010000313.1:0-3218 GCA_036834765.1 Methylocella sp. | reverse complement strand
GTCGTCGAGGCCGCCGACCCAGATGCGCGAGCCGTTCTCGAGTTCGAAATAGCCATCCTGGCGACGCTCCCGCAGCTTCGTTCCGGGAAAGCAATGACGCATCACCTTCGGCAGCGAATCGAGCGCAATCGATGCGCGGGCGGCGTTGGCGTGAAAGCGCAGAACGGCGTGACGGGAGCCCTCCGACCGCAGCGCCCGCATGACGATCGCGCGAAGAATGAGAAATGTCTTGCCCGAGCGCGTGCCGCCGACGAGGCAGGCGTAACGTTTTATGATTGCGGCGAAGCATGGCGCCGCCCCCCCCGAGGGAGGCCGCATTCCATGATGAAGCGGATTAGCGATGGCTGATGCAGGGCGAATGAAGGCGCAGTTCGGCCCCGGCACACGCGCATATTGCCGTTGCAATCCGTTGCAAGTCAATCCACCGCGCCGACAGCGAAATCGCCGATCTTACAGATTTGTCTGCGGTCTTCGTCAGTCTACGAACAACAAGAGCTTTGTATGGCGCTGTTGTGTTGTTCGGTGTTGTTGAACGATTCGACGGAGGCTCAAGGCGGTGCGGCGTTATGGCGTTCGCGCACGATCTGTCGCGTCCGCGGTTTGCCAGATCAACCCACTTCAGGCGATTGAAGGCTGAAGAGTTGAAGCAAGAGGCGCGGCGCGCAGAACGCAGTTCGGCCCCGGCGCAAGCGCATATTGCCCTTGCAATCCGTTGCAGGTCAACCCGCTGCGGCGACGGTCAAATCGCGCATCTTACAACCTCATCAGCGAATTTGATGCGGTCCCGAGAGCATAATGGCTGCGCTGCGCGATTTTGTAATATGCCCGTCATGGAGAATCAGCTATGGGTCTCGAGCTAAAATCGATCGAATTTCGGAGATTGCGATGACGGATGGTCTTTACAAGTGGAAAGGCGACGAATTCGACGCCAATGTCGTGACCGGCCGATTTGGCGATCCGAGCGCGCCATCCGTATTCGGCAAAGACGATGTCCATCTCGCCCTGCAGGGAAAATCAACGAATGGGTCGCTCAGCGTGACCGGACACGCCAAGGAGGCGCCTGACGTCGCCTTCCACGCGACCTTCACGAAAATTGCGGATTGATCAGGCCGCCATCGCGGGCATGTTCGACCAAATCGGAAGCCCGGCGGATCGGCCGGCCTTTTTCATTCTGTCTAGATCTGGAAGCGATCAAGGCGCGAAGCGGCGTTGAGTGCTGTCGCTGTCGGCGCGCAATTCGGCCGCTGGATATGCGCGCATATTGCCCATGCAGTTTGTTGCAAGTCAACGCGCGGAGACCGCGACAATTCGCGATCTTACAGGGTTGAGGCATGCAGGTGCGGCGCGTTCGCCTGCGCTATGGCGTCTGTGCATAGGTTCAAAACACCAGCACGCGCCGCGCGTTGAGCCATTGCGCCAGATGCGCCAGCGCCTTGGCGCGCTTGCGATAGAAGGTGTGCGGCGCCCATTTCTTTTCGCTGCACAGCGCCTTCACCGATCGCCCGCGCGCCGCGCGCAAGGCCCAAAGGGTCGTGACCAGCGCCATGCCGGTATCGACGGCCCTCAATTCGCGCAGCCAATCGAAGGCCGCCTCCATCTGCGCGATTTCGAGGCTGGTCGGACGCAGGTTGGTTCGATTGCTGGCGGCGTCGCGGGCGCGACGCTCGCTGTCCTCGATCTCGGCCTGCGCCAATTGGTCGGCCCATTCGACGCTATGGCGCGGCCAGTGTCCGCCGGGCTCGCGCGGTCCGCGCGAACGCGGCATCCGGTCGAGGGTCGCAAAAGCCTTGACAAGCGCGCGGGCGACCTGCTCCGGCTCCCATCGCGTCGGCAACGGCTGGCGATCAGGCGAATAGGGCGCTTCGAGCGCGTTGATTTTTCCGTCGAGCTCCATCGTCAGATTCCGTCGTCGAGAATATTATCGAGGAGGGTCGGATCGGCGGCGACGACGAGCAGCAGAAGCCGGATCATCGCATCGCGGGTGAGGCTGCGTTTGGCCGCCGCCGAATCGTAAAGCTGGACGGCTTCGGGCGGCAGCCGCAGGGCGAGCGCGGCGGCTGCGGCGCGGAAGGCGAGGCCGAAGCGCTGGGCCTGCCGGTGCACGTTGTTTGGGGTGGAGTTGATCAGCGGGTCGTCGGCGATGCGGCGGGCGTCCCAGCCAAGGCCGAGGAGAAAGCCCAGTCTGGCGATGCGATCGCCCGTCCAGCAGGCTTTTTGGATTTCGGTTCTGATCTTCACGGCAAATTCTCCCTAGCGTACCCCCGTTGTGCCGCCGCAAGCGTTGGCTCTGCGGCGCGATTCGTAGGCTAAGGTATTTTTACCGTGTTGTAAAAGGTAATTTTACCTGATGCGTTCGCCGCAGTCTACGGTTATTCTACCGCCATGGATCTGGAAGACGTTCTCACCCGCATCGAAAGCCGGCTTACGACCCTGGGCCTCTCGGCGCACGCCGCCTCGCTCGCCGCCAAGAAGCCGGACGCCATCCGCAATTTAAAGCGCGCCGTGAAAAGCGGCGAGCGGCGCGGCGTCACCACCGAGACCCTGACGGCCTTGGCGCCGGTGCTGAAGACGACGGCGGCATGGCTGCTCGAGGGCGTCGGCGATCCGACCCCCGGCAATCGCGTCCGCGTCGTCGGGCGCATCGGTGCCGGGGCCGAGATCCAGCCCGAATTCGAGCAGATTCCCCCTGACGGCCTCTATGAGATCGAGGTGCCCTTTCCGATCGCCTCGGACGCCATCGCCTTCCAGGTCGAGGGCGACAGCATGTGGCCGCGCTACGATCCGGGCGACGTCATAATCTGCTGGCGCCAGGGCGCCGACGCCGAGGAGGTGGTCGGCTGGGAGGCGGCAGTGCGGACCGCTGACGGCAAACGCTATCTGAAACGAATCCAGCGCGGCGCGCGGGACGGAACATTCGACCTTGAAAGCCACAATGCGGCGCCGATCCGCAGCGTGAAGATCGAATGGGCGGCCGAGATCCAGGGCGTCGTCCGATTCGGTCAATGGCGCCGCCGGTAGCGGTAAGATCACCAACAGAAACGGCGTAGTTACCTATAACAAGGTAATTATACCTATTACGGTCCTCCGGTTCCACGGCCGGAGAAGACCCATGCCGACCAAAGCCTCGCCGACCCCGCCCGCCCGCGCCGAAGTCGCCGCCGCGCTCAGGGCGCAGGCGCGTCGCACAGCCCATCAAATGATCAAAAACCGCGCCCGCG
>DAITNE010000312.1:0-3230 GCA_036834765.1 Methylocella sp. | reverse complement strand
GACAGATCATCAATCCGGACGGCCTCAAGAACCAGATCGACGGCAACATTATCCAGACCGTCAGTCGCACGCTCAAGGAGCAGGTGACGTTCGACCGCTCGATGGTGACGAGCCTCGATTGGGTAAGCTACCCGATCCTGACCTTCCCCGAGATTCCGGACATCGCGTATGACCTGATTGATCGTCCGACCGAGCCGCCATGGGGCGGTGGCGAGCCGTCCGCCGCCGTGGTTCCAGGCGCGATCTCGAACGCCGTGTTCGACGCGACCGGCGTGCGCTTGCGCTCGGCTCCTTTCACGCCCGACAAGGTGAAGGCCGCCCTGCGCGCGACGTGAACGAGTTGGGGGAGGAGAAGATGCCTCACGCGGTCTCGAGGGTCGACGCGAAAACGAAAACGAAGCTCAACAAGCAGCAGATTCTGGGATTTTGGGCCGCCTGGGCGGGGTGGACGCTCGATGGGATGGATTCGGTCATTTACGCCCTCGTTCTTGCGCCGGCCCTGACCGAATTGCTGCCAAAGTCCGGCATCGAGGCGACGCCGGGCAATATCGGCTTCACCGGCTCGATTCTGTTTGCTCTCTTTCTCGTCGGCTGGGGCTGCTCCTTCATCTGGGGGCCGATCGCCGATCGCTTTGGGCGCGCCAAATCGCTCGCCGCGACGATTCTGGTTTACTCCGTCTTCACCGGAGCCGCCGCCTTTGCTCAGGACGCCTGGCAATTGGGTCTTTTCCGTTTTCTCGCCGGGATCGGCATCGGCGGAGAATGGGCGATGGCCGGCACTTATGTCGCCGAAGCCTGGCCCGAAGATCGGCGCAAAATGGGCGCCGGCTATCTCCAGACAGGATATTATTTCGGGTTTTTCGTAGCCGCCGCGCTCAATTACACCGTCGGGGCGCATTTCGGCTGGCGCGCCATGTTCCTTTGCGGCCTCGTGCCGGTCATCGTTTCGCTCTTCATTCTGTCGAAGGTGAAGGAGCCGGAACGTTGGACGGCGCATGAAAGCGAGGTCAAGCGGACAAATCCCCTGCGCGAGATCTTCGGCCCGGTCTATCGCAAACGCACCCTCGTCAACTCGGCCTTGCTGACGGTCGCGATCATTGGTCTTTGGGCCGCCGCCGTCTATGAGCCGGCGGCGATCACGACGCTCGCGCGCAAGGCCGGAATGGATGCGCCGGCGGCCGCCCGGATGGCTTCGATCGGCACGGCGATATTGTCGATCGGCACGATCCTTGGCTGCATATCCCTGCCCGCGCTCGCCGAGCGCTTCGGCCGCAAGCCGACGCTCGCCCTCTACTTCGCCGGCATGATGGTCGCGATCCCGCTCGCCTTCGGCTGGGCCTTCTATCTCGAGAAGGGCCTCGCGCCCTTCATCGCCATCCTGTTCTTCCTCGGCTTCGCCGGCGGCAATTTCGCGATGTTCAGCCTCTGGCTGCCCGAGCAGTATGAGACCCGCGTCCGCGCGACGGCGTTCGCCTTCGCGACCTCCGTCGGCCGCTTCATCGGCGCCGGCGTCAATTTCCTGCTCGCGGCGACGGTCCTGCACATGGGAACCCTTGGCGTTCCCGTCGCCTCGACCGCCATCGCCTTTGGCGTCGGCCTCCTCATCATTCCTTTCGCCATCGAGACGAAGGGCGAGCGATTGCCGGAATGACGCCGCGGCGGCCTAAACCATCCCGCCCGCCTCAGCGATGCACGAGCACCGGGATCTTGCAATGGGTCAGCACCTTCTGCGTCTCGCTGCCGAGAACGAGCGCGGCGACGCCCTTGCGCCCATGCGAGGCCATGACGATGAGGTCGCAGCCTTTCGCGCTCGCCGTCCCGATGATCGCCTCATAGGGCCTGTCGGCCTCGACCTTCACGGTCTCGACCGTGACGCCGCCCGCCTTCGCCACGGCCGCCGCGTCGGCCAGAACCCTGTCCGCGTGCTCGGTGATGCGCGCCTGGAAATCGGCGGGCGGCTCCTCGATCAGCGCCACCTCGGCGCTGTAAACCTGAAGCGGCGCGGTCACCGTCAGGACCGTGACCTTGGCGCCGATCGCCTTGGCCAGATCGACGGCATGCTTCAGCGCCTCGCCGGACAGGACGGAGCCGTCGGTCGGGATAAGAATATTGCTGTACATGCTTCCTCCTTGATGTTGAAGATTTGAAATGTAAAAAGAAAAGGGAAGATTGTTTCCTCCGTACAACTGTTGGTTAGCGCACGCGTTGACGCTGATCAATCCGCCGGCGCCATGATGCTGTATTATTTGCGTATGTTTTACTGAATCGCGGTTGCGCTGATACCATCGCGCTGTAGAATGCTCAGAAGAAATTGACCAGAATCAACACGGGAGACCGATATGATTGACTCGCCAGCGACCAGTTCGATCCCGCCGCTCGGCCGGGGCGGCCTCGGCGGAGGGCTCGCCGGAACCATCGGCGCGCATTGGAAATGGTATGTCGCCGAGGGCGTCGTCCTCATCGTCCTCGGCCTTCTCGCCGTGCTCGCGCCTTTCGTCGCCGGCATCGCCGTCGCGCTCTTCATCGGATGGCTCTTTCTCTTCGCCGGCGTCGCCGGATTGATCTTCACCTATAAGGAGCGCGCCGCGCCGGGCTTCTGGTGGTCGCTGCTGTCGTCGGCGGTCGCCGTGCTCGCCGGTCTCTCCCTGTTGTCCAACCCGCTGGTCGGCCTTTTCAGCCTCACCGTGGTGCTGATCGCCTACTTCCTCATCGACGGCATCCTCACCATCCTGCTCGGGCTCGAATATCGCCGCGATCTTTCGGACCGCTGGGGCTGGGTCGTGTTCAGCGGCGTCATCGATCTCATTCTCGCTGCGCTCCTCATTTCCGGCCTTCCGGGCACCGCCGCCTGGGCGGTCGGCCTCATCGTCGGCATCGACCTCGCCTTCGGCGGCGCCTCGATCATCGGCCTCGCGCTGGCGGCGCACAAGGCCGAAGCCTGAACCAGATCGACGCCGCCGCGCGTTTGGCGTTTCCCCACATAGGCGCAGCTCCGCGCCTATGCCCCCCGCGACAACGCCTCGCGCACCTTGCGGGCGAGCTGCTCCAGGGTGAACGGCTTCGATAAAAAGTTGACGTCGCTGTCCAGCACGCCATTGTGGATGATGGCGTTGCGGCTGAATCCTGTTGTGTAGACGACTTTGAGGCCGGGGCGCTGGCGCAGCGCCTCCTCCGCCAATTGCCGCCCGCTCATGTCGGGCATCACGACGTCGGTGAACAGCAGGTTTATC
>DAITNE010000311.1:0-3243 GCA_036834765.1 Methylocella sp. | reverse complement strand
TCGATCCGAAGCAGCACATCATCTTCAACCAGAGCCAGGTCGCCGAGCACGCCGAGCTCGCCTGGGTGTTCAATTGCGTCGCCCGCATGGGCTGGCTGAACCGCATGACGCAGTTCAAGGAGAAGGCCGGCAAGGATCGCGAAAACGCCTCGGTGGGGCTCTACGCTTATCCGTGCCTGATGGCCGCCGATATCCTGCTCTACCGCGCGACGCACGTGCCTGTCGGGGAGGACCAGAAGCAGCACCTCGAACTCGCGCGGGACATCGCGCAGAAGTTCAATCTGGACTTCGCCGAATCGATCGCGGCGCAGGGTCATGGCGACGCGTTTTTCCCGCTGCCGGAGCCGCTGATTCAGGGGCCCGCGACGCGCGTGATGAGTCTGCGCGATGGCGCGAAGAAAATGTCGAAATCGGATCCGTCCGACTATTCGCGCATCAATCTCTCGGACGACGCCGACACCATTGCGCAGAAGGTGCGCAAGGCGAAGACCGACCCCGAGCCCCTGCCTTCGGAGGTGGAGGGCCTTGCGAAAAGGCCGGAGGCGGAAAATCTCGTCGGCATTTATGCGGCGCTGAACGGCGAGTCGCGGGCGGAGGTTTTGCAGACGTTCGGCGGCGGCAATTTCTCGGCCTTCAAGGCGGCGCTGGTCGAACTTGCCGTCGCGAAAATTGGGCCGATTGGCGCCGAGATGAAGCGGCTCAAAGACGATGCCGCCCACATCGACGGCGTGCTCGCCGACGGGACTTTGCGCGCGAAGGCGATCGCGCGCGAGAACATGGCGGTGGTGAAGGATATTCTGGGGTTCGTGCGGTAATCTGCGCGCCGTCTGTTGCCAGACAAAAACCCGAGCCCTCTTGTTGAGCGGTGGCTTCTTCCGCTCATCCTTCGAGACAGGCGCTGCGCGCCGTTCTCAGGATGAGGGTTGTTGCTGTCGGGGCGGCCGTGCGATGAATGGATGGGCGTGGCCAATATGGCCACGCAGGCCTCTGCCTATTCAGCCCTTCCGGCAATAGAGTTCGTAGAGCGTCCCCAGCACGGCGACGACTTTCGGATCGGCGATGGCGTAATAGATGCGCTTGCCCTCCCGGCGCGTGGTCACCAGCCCTTCCGACCGCAGCACGCCCAATTGCTGCGAGAGCGTCGGCTGGCGGATATCGAGCAGCGCCTCCAGTTCGCCGACAGATTTCTCGCCCGCGCTCATTTGACACAGCAGCAGAAGGCGGTCCTCGTTGGCGAGAACGCGCAGCAAAGTCGTCGCCGTACCCGCGGCGGCCCGCATGTCGGCGATGTCGAAGGATGGGATCATCGCATCCATGGTTTTCATCATTATGCGACAATATATTATATTGATTCATATTATGTCTAGTCGTATGACACGCGGCGATGGCGCATTCGCCATCAAAGAGGAGGGTTCGCCATGGAAGCCAATGTCGGGACAATCGATCGGGCCGCGCGCATCGTGATTGGCCTCGCGCTGATCGCGGGCGCCTTGAGCGGAGTGATCGGCGCGTGGGGATGGATCGGCGTCGTTCCCCTGGCGACCGGCGCATTTCGTTTCTGCCCCGCCTATCGCCTGTTCGGCCTCAACACCTGTTCCGCGCCGCGCAGTTAAATCTTCAGGAGCATTGCGATTATGAGTCCTTCCACCGCGGGCTACCGCGAGCTGACCCATGGGGTTTCAAAAAACCTCGCGACTTTGCGCGCCGATCTTCCCGAGGTCATGAAAGGATTTGGCGACCTGGCGCGCGCGGCGACGCAGGACGGCGCCCTCGACAAGAAGACCAAGGAGCTGATCGCGCTCGCTCTCGGCGTCGCGGCGCATTGCGACGCCTGCATCGGCTTTCACGCCCAGACTTTGGTGAAGCTTGGCGCGACCAAACCCGAGCTGGAGGAAATGCTGGGCGTAGCGGTTTACATGGGCGGCGGCCCGTCGCTGATGTACGCGGCCAATGCGCTCGCGGCCTTTGAGGAGTTCTCCGGCGCGTCCTGACGGGCCGGGTTCGCGCAGCCGCCTCGCTTGCTTCAGTGCCGATGCCGGTGATGCAAGTCGGGATAGTGCGGGTGCGTATGGGTCAGCGGCTCGTGGCGATGCCAATGCGAATGCGGCTCGCTGACCTGCCCTTCATGCCTATGCTGATGATGGTCGTCATGCACATGGACGTGCTCATGTTCGAGCGCTTCGTGACGATGTTCGTGGACATGGCGCTCGGCGAGGTGAAGCCATAGGCCAACGCCCATCAAAACGCCCGCGGCGACGAGCTTTGCGGTCAGCGGATCGTGCAGGAACGTCACCGCGAGCACGGCCCCGATGAAAGGCGCGAGCGCAAAATAGGCGCCCGTCCGCGCCGCGCCGAGATGGCGCAGCGCGAGGATGAAGGCGACCAGACTGAGGCCGATGCCGATAAAGCCGACGAACGCCGCGGCCGCGAGGCTTCCAGGCGCCGGGAAGGCGGCGCCGCGCGAAACGGCGAGGCCCATATTCGCCGCTCCGGCGGCCAGACCCTTGATCATGGCGATCAGGACCGGATCAGCCGCTGAAAGCTTGCGCGTCAGATTGTTGTCGATGGCCCAGCAGAGGCAGGCTCCCGCGATCAGGATCGCGCCGCCGTTCAGCGCAACGCCGGCTCCGTTCCACGACAGCAGCAGCGCGCCGGCGAGGATCGCAAAGGCCCCGATGAGAAGACGCCGGTCGACATTTTCGCGAAAGACGATCCAGGCGATGCCCATAGTCGCAAGCGATTCGAGGTTGAGCAGCAACGCGCCGGAAGCCGCGTCGGTGCGGGCGAGGCCAAGCATCAGCAAAAGCGGACCGAGGACGCCGCCGAAGACGACGACCGCGCCGAGCCAGGGCCAATCGGCGCTCCGCAGCGGCGCCTCTTGCGCGGGAATATCGAACGCCGCTCGCGCAAAGTGAACGATGGCGAGCCCTGCTCCGGCACCGACGTACAGCACGCCCGCCAGCAATTGGGGGTCGAGCGCGGCGAGCAGCAGTTTGGACAGGGGCGCGAGCGCGCCGAACAGAACCGCCGAGGCGAGGGCGAGAGGAACGCCGGGCCAGGGCCGTGGGTCACCTCGACGATGCGGCCGTCGGAGGCCATCAGCGCGCCAGGGCCATCGTAGCTGCTGGACGGATCGACCAGCCGGGCGTTGATGAAGGCGATCGGGCGGCTGGTCATCAACCTTGCCTCCGCGGCGTGCAGCGTAACCCCTCACCCTCCCAACCGCTTCGCGGTCGGGCCCCT
>DAITNE010000310.1:0-3251 GCA_036834765.1 Methylocella sp. | reverse complement strand
CGCGCCAGCACGTCGCGGCCCTGATCGTCGGTGCCGAGCCAGTTCCATTCGATGGCGCGGCAGCCGCCGTGCGGATCGGTTTTGCTGAAGCGCTCCGAGGCGGCCTCGCATTGCGCCTTGGTCAGCATCCACGTCGGCGGCGAGGGCGCCGGCGTCGGCAGCTGGCGGTTGATGGTGCGGTAGGAGAAACGGATCGGCGGCCAGACCATGAAGCCATGCGCCTTGATCTCGTCGGCGATGACCGCGTCGCGATAATCGGTGCGGGCGAGAAAGCCGCCGAATTTCTCCTCCGGATAATCATGCAGGATCGGCAGCAGCACTTCGCCTTTGTAGACGACGAGGATCGGCTGGTCGTTGGCGATCACTTCGGCGCAGAGCGAAAGGCCGAACAGAATGATGAAGATCCAGAACGACCAGAGCCCGCGCTTATGCGCCTTGAAATTGGCGAGGCGGCGCTGGTTGATCGGGCTGAGCCTCAGCCAGCCTTTCGCCACCGGGGGCGCCGCGACCGCTTTGGCGGCGTCGAGGGCGGGGGCGTTCAAGCTCAGACCTCCCGCGTCGAGAAATCGATGCGCGGATCGATCCACATATAGGTGAGGTCGGAGAGGAGATTAACGACGAGTCCCATCAGCGCAAAAATATAAAGGTTAGCGAAAACAACGGGGTAGTCGCGGTTGACGATGGATTCGAAGGACAGGAGGCCGAGCCCGTCGAGGGAGAAGATCGTCTCGATCAGGAGCGAACCGCCGAGAAAGGCGCCGATGAAGGCGCCCGGGAAGCCGGCGACGACGATCATCATGGCGTTTCGGAAGACGTGGCCATAGAGCACGCGCCGCTCGCTGAGGCCCTTCATGCGCGCGGTCAGCACATATTGCTTGCGGATCTCGTCGAGGAAGGAATTCTTGGTGAGGAAGGTCGTCGTTGCGAAGGCGCCCAGCGTCATCGCGGTCACCGGCAGCGTGATGTGCCAGAGATAGTCGGCGATCTTGCCGGGCCAGGAGAGCTGGTCGAAGTTCTCGGAGGTGAGGCCCCGCAGCGGAAAAATCTGCCAGAAGGAGCCGCCGCTGAACAATACGATCAGCAAGATCGCAAAGAGAAAGCTCGGAATCGCGTAGCCGACGATAATCACCGCCGAGGTCCAGACATCGAAGCGCGAGCCGTCGCTGACCGCTTTCTTGATGCCGAGCGGAATCGAGATCGCATAAGAGAGAAGAGTCATCCAGAGCCCGAGCGAGATCGAGACCGGAAGCTTCTCCTTGATCAGCTCCAGCACGGGCTTGTCGCGGAAATAGGAGCGCCCGAAATTGAAGCTGGCGTAATCCCTGAGCATGATGAAGAAGCGCTCATAGGCCGGCTTGTCGAAGCCGAACTGCTTTTCGAGTTCGGCGATGAATTTCGGATCGAGGCCCTGGGCACCGCGATATTTCGAGGAAAAGTCGCCGCCTCCCCCCGCCCTGCCGACGTCGCCGCCGCCGCCGCCAAAATTCGCCGTCGCGCCGGAATCGACGCCCTGCAATTGCGCCAGAATGCGCTCGACCGGCCCGCCGGGGGCGAATTGCACGATCGCGAAAGAGATCAGCAGGATCCCGAAGACGGTCGGGATCATCAGGAGGATGCGGCGGGCGATATAGGAAAACATCAGGCCCCGTCAGCGGCTGACGAAATTGATGCGTTTGGCTTTCTCGTCATCGTACCACCAGGTCGACTCGATGCCGGGGCTGAAGCGCGGCGTCGTTTCCGGGCGCCCGAACACGTCCCAGTGGGCGATCCAGTGCGAGGGCTTGTACCAGTGCGGCACCCAATATTGGCCGGCGCGCAGCACGCGGTCGAGCGCGCGGCAGACATTGACGAGCTCGGCGCGGGAGTTCGCCGCGATCGCCTTCGCGATCAGGGCGTCGACCACGGGATCGGCGACGCCGACGAGATTGCGCGAGCCGGGGACGTTCGCGGCTTCCGAGCCGAAATAGTCGCGCAGCTCCTCGCCGGGCGACCACGCCATGACGAGACGCTCGGTGATGATGTCGAAATCGAAGGCGTCGAGGCGGCTCTTATATTGCGCCGGATCGCAAATGCGGATGCGCGCGTCGATGCCGAGCTGCTTTAAATTGTCGACGAAGGCCTGCGTATGCGGCACGAGGCCGGTTTCGTCGTTGAGGAACTCCAGCGCGAAAGGCTTGCCGTCGGGAAGCGCGAGGGCGCCGCCGTCGCGCTTGCACCCCGCCGCGAGGAGCAGCGTATTGGCGCGGCGAAGCAGCGTTCTGTCCTGACCCGATCCGTCCGTCTCGGGGGGAAGATAAGGCTCGCCGAAGACTTCGGCGGGAAGCTTGTCGCGGAACGGCTCGAGCAGCGCCAGCTCCTCGGCGCTGGGCGGCCCCTTCGCCGCCATGTCGGAATTCTCGAAATAGGAGGTGGTCCGCTGATAGGCGCCGTACATGAGGTTCTTGTTCGTCCACGCGAAGTCGAAGCAATCGCCGATCGCCTCGCGGACGCGGGGGTCCTTCAGGGCCGGTCGCCTTATGTTGAAGAACCAGCCCTGGATGCCGGAGATGTTCTCGTCCGGAATGGTCTCGCGCACGACGAAGCCCTGGCGGATCGCCGGAAAATCATACCCCGTCGCCCAGGTGGCCGATTTGAACTCCTCATGCACCGTATAGGCGCCGGCCTTGAAGCCCTCGAAAGCGACGGCGCGGTCGGCGAAATAATCGTAGCGGATCGCATCGAAATTGTTCTGGCCGAGATTGACCGGCAGGTCGTTGCCCCAGTAATCGGGCACGCGATCGAAGGTGATGAAGCGTCCCTGCTCGAAGCGGCCGACCTTGTAGGGGCCGGACCCGAGCGGCGGCTCCAGCGTCGTCTCCTCGAAGGGCTTTTTTGCGTAATAGGCGCTGGAGAAAATGGGCAGGCCCGCGACGAGGAGGGGAACCTGACGGCTGCGCCGGGGCGCGAAAACGACGGTGAGGACGTCGTCGGCGTCGGGCGTCGCGCTGACCATGTCGCGCAGGAGCAGGCGCAGGCGCGGGTGGCCCTTCGTCTTCAGGACGTCGAGCGAAAAGGCGACGTCTTTCGCGGTAAGGGGAGAACCGTCGTGGAAGCGCGCCTCCTTGCGCAGCAGGAACTGATAGGTGAGCTTATCCGGCGAAATGCGGACAGTGCGGGCGACGAGACTATAGAGCGCGTCATGTTCGTCGAGGCTGTTCTTCAGCAGGCTGTCGAACACATTGTCCATGCCGGTGACCGGATCGCCGCGCAGG
>DAITNE010000309.1:0-3252 GCA_036834765.1 Methylocella sp. | reverse complement strand
ATCGGCGCGGCGCTCGGCAAGGCCCGGGCCGCAGGCGAGAAGATATGCACGGATTCGCCGCTCGCCTGTCTCAAAGCGGCGGCGCGTCTCGACCAGTTCGCCGCGGACAAACGTGCGGATGACGGCGCCCACGGAGCTGGCGCGGCCCGGCAGCCTCCGCCGCCAGCCGGTCAACTCAAGGCGGCGCTCAGTGGACCGCCGCCGCGCTGACGCGCCCGGCCGCAAAGATTTTTCGGTGGCTACAGGACGAAGGCCCCCATATAAAAAGAAGAAGTTTGTCCTGAGCTGTTGCGGGCCGCTATGAGCATCGACGAAATCGCTGAGAACTTTTCCTATCTCGAGGATTGGGACGACCGCTACCGCTATCTGATCGAGCTTGGGCGCACGCTGGAGCCGCTCGACGAGGCCGCGCACAATGACGTGAACAAGGTTCGCGGATGCGCCAGTCAGGTCTGGCTCGAAACGCGCGCCGCCGTCGACCCCTCGGGCGCGCCGGTGCTGACGTTCAGGGGCGATAGCGACGCGCATATCGTGCGCGGTCTGATCGCTCTGATTCTCGCGCTCTATTCCGGACAGACCGCCCCGCGGATTCTGGCGACGGACGCGCAGGATCTGTTCAAGACGCTCGGACTTGCCGCGCATCTGACGCCACAGCGCAGCAATGGCGTGCGCGCCATGGTCGAGCGCATCAAGGCCGACGCGCGCCTTGCGGCGGCCCAAGTCGATTGAGGCGCCGCCTTCCCCGCTTTTAGCCTGATCGCCGGCGAAGACCGCTTCTCGATCGGCCTCTAAAGCATCGCGCCGCAGGAGGCCCCGCGGCGGAGGCGTCGACTACGCACGCCGGCGTTGCTGCCCAAGACCCATTTGCTTCGCCAGATTCGACCGCGCTTTGGCGTAATTCGGCGCAACCATGGGATAATCGGGCGCAAGGCCCCATTTCTCGCGGTATTCGTCCGGGGACATATTGTATTGGGTGCGAAGGTGCCGCTTCAACGACTTGAATTTCCGGCCATCTTCGAGGCAGACAAGGAAATCGTTGGTGACCGATTTCTTGGCCGGAACCGCTGGCTTCGGCGTCTCGACCGTCGGCGCTACCACGCCGGAGGTAACGCGCAACAGCGCCGAATGAACCTCACTGATGAGGGAAGGAAGATCGCTCGCAGGCACCGAATTGTTGCTGACATAGGCTGACACGATGTCCGCGGCCAATTCGATGTAACTGTTAGAACCTGACGTATCGCTCATGGCGCTCAATATCCCGAGTAGAAGGCGTCGCCGCAGAAACACGGACCAAATATGGGAACCATAATTTCGTCAAAAGGCGACAAAACCGTATCAGACAGAAGTTCTTTTGATCGATCGTCTCGAATCGACGCTGAGGAACTCCGCCCTTTTCTAGGACTGAAATAACGTAACCGCAAGTAGCAAAGAACAAACTTTATTGCGGACCAGCAAAAAAACCGCAAGATGCTCCCATTTTGGTCAGATCAACGCAGCTGTGAATAAGGTGGGATCAAAGATCCAGTTTCACCGGCGCAACGCCAAACAAGTGCTTATAATCAACAGCGAAAACCCGATCGGGTGCCGCGGCCTCGGCTTGCTGAGGAAGGCGCGATTGAATATTTTGCGCCAGCGGGGCCAAACATGACCGCCGCGCCATCGATATAAACAACGGCGCGAAAACCGCCGGCTCCGCTTGCGGTCGAGCACGGCTGCGAATAGGCCCTTCGAGCGATGCTAGGGGCGGTCACCAAAGGCCACGAGCCGACAAAACATCGCCGGAAGGCGGAAGCGACGCACTGTCGCCAGACGAAAAGAGGCGAAGGGTGACGAACAGGCTTCCCGACCCCCCGGCCGCAGTCGAAAAGCGAATCGAGCGGAAAACCGCGCACGGGGTCACGATCGAGGACGAATACGCCTGGCTCAAAGCGGCGAACTGGCAGGAGGTCCTGCGCGATCCCGCCGCCCTCCCCGCCCCCATCCGCCAGATCGTCGAGACGGAAAATGCCTTCGCCAACGCGATGCTGGCGCCCTGCGACGCCTTGCGAAAAGCGCTGGTCAAGGAAATGCGCGGGCGCATCAAAGAAGACGATGCCGAGGTTCCGCTGCTTGATCCCCCCTATCTCTACTACATTCGTCACAATGAGGGCGGCCAGCACCCGATCTTCTGCCGCGCGGTGGAGGACGGCGGCGCGGAGGAGACGCTACTCGACGGCGACGCCGAGGGCGCCGGCAAGGTCTTTTTCGACATCGCCGAAGCGCGCCATTCGCCCGACCACGCAAAGCTCGCCTGGAGCGCCGACGACAATGGCTCGGAGCTGCATGCGATTCGCGTGCGCGATCTTCACCTCGGCGCGGACGGCGCGGATGTCGTTCCCGATACCGATGGCAGCCTCGTCTGGACCGCCGATTCGAGACAGTTCTACTATGTGCGCGTCGACGAGAATCATCGTCCGGCGGCCATCTTGCGGCACGAGGTCGGCGCGGATCCCAGCGACGACTCGGTCATCTTCGAGGAGCGCGATCCGCGCTGGTTTCTGCACATCCGGCGCAGTCAGTCCGGCGCCTTCGCGATCGTCAGCGTCAGCGATCATGATTCATCCGAATGCCGCCTGATCGACCTTACCGATCCGGCCGCGAAGCCGCGTCTCATAGAGCCGCGCGCGCCTGACTTGCGTTACGAGGTCGAGCATCGCGGCGAGCGGCTTTATATCCGCACCAACGCGGACGGCGCCGAGGATTTCAAAATCGTCAGCGCGCCGCTGCAAGCGCCCGGAAAGGCGTCGTGGGTCGATGAAGTGAGCCACAAGCCCGGCCGCATGATCGTCGCCCTTTCGCTGTTCCCCGATTATCTCGTCCGCCTCGAGCGCGAGGACAGCTTGCCGCGCATCGTCGTCCGCAGCTTCGAGACCGGCGAGGAGCGCGCGATCGCTTTCGCGGAGGAGGCCTATTCGCTCTCCATCAGGGAGCGCCTCGACTATCGCACGCAGGTGCTGCGCTTCACCTATTCCTCCATGACGACGCCGCCCGAGACCTATGATTACAATCTCGTCACTGGAGAACGAATCCTGCGCAAGCGCCAGGAGATTCCCTCAGGCCATGATCCCGCCGACTACGTCACGCGCCGGCTTTTCGCGCGCGCCCCGGACGGCGAAGACGTGCCCGTCTCGATCCTTTATCGTCGGGATCTTGCGCCAGACGGCGACGCGCCCGTGCTGCTCTACGGCTATGGCGCCTATGGCTATCCGACGC
>DAITNE010000308.1:0-3253 GCA_036834765.1 Methylocella sp. | reverse complement strand
GATTTAATTGGTCGATCGCGGCGGCGGCGGCGTGAAGTTCGGCGTCCTTGCGGGCATCGCCCGGATCGCGATCCACGTCGATGGGCGCGAGGCTTAATTCGCAGTCCTGCTTCAGCGCCGCGGCGGCGGCTTCGAAATCGCCGCGATCGATCAGCGCCAGAGCTTCGGACTGGACGCTCTCGAGGCGCTCGCGCAGCTCCGACAGCGAGGCTGCGGCGTCCCGCAACCGCGCCGGAATATGAGCCTCGGCGACGCCCGCCTCGCGAAGCCGCGATTCGACCGCCTGGAGGCTCGCGGCGCCGACGCCGGAAGGATCCGCGCCCGCGCCGCCTTTCTCGTCTGGCGAGACGCCCATCGGCAGGCGCCTGAACAAGGGACGCGCGAGGTGAAAGACGCCGAAAAGCGCGACCGCGCAGCCCAGAAAGGCGAAGAGCTTGCCGTCGTTGGCGAGCAGCATCAGCCCGGAGAACTCTTGAAAAGATGCGCGTCCATCACCTGCATGAAACACCTGCGTGAAGCCTGTCCCGCCGATCCCGCGGCGACTTTCGTTTCAGGTTACGCAGGAACCTCAAACAACGCGTGAAGGATTACAATGAATGACGGGTTCCTTGACGGTGCATTGTTTGACGTTAATTTGGCTTTGTTTGACTATAATTGTGCGGATAATCGCGGGGCGGCTTCTTTACCTGTCAAGCTTGCGTGCGGGCGGACCCCTCTTCCATCGGCGCTGCTTTCCTGTATAAGGGTGCCACGCGATCCTCGCGCAAACCATTCGCGCCACCGTGCTGGACGACATCCCGGCGCGGCGAGGCTTTTGGTAAATTCTTCTTCTTTTTGAAAGGTTTACCCGATGTCGATTACGGCTGAGCGCAAGCAGGCGCTCGTGAAAGACTACGCCCTGAAGCCGGGCGATACCGGCTCGCCGGAAGTTCAGGTCGCCATCCTGAGCGAACGGATCGTCAATCTGACCGAGCATTTCAAGACCCACGTCAAGGACAATCATTCGCGCCGGGGCCTTCTGAAGCTCGTGTCGCAGCGCCGTCAGCTGCTGGACTATGTCAAGGACAGGGACGAGCCGCGGTACAAGGCCCTGATTGAACGTCTGGGCATCCGGCGCTAGGCCTTCGGCGAAAGCCCGGCCGTCTGCGCGGCGTCGGCCTGCAAAAGTCTGTAGAAGCATGATCCCAAAAAAGTGACAGACGTTTTGGATAGATCGTGCGATAAAACAAAGGGATAAGGGGCATAATAGATTCCGTTTCGAATCCTTGTGCTCGCTTTTCGCGGTGCGGGGCGGCGCGTTTGCGCCAGCCCGAACAAGAGGAAATAATGCGGATCCGCTAAGGCTTCGCTGACACGGGTTGCGGCGGCATGGGGCCGCCGGTCCCGACGATTGGTGAAGACAATACGCGTCATGGCAGGATCGCCAGGCGCTGTCCTTCGCGCCACGCGCGCTTTTGCGACAGCCTCTTGCCGTCTTGCCTTGGCATAGTCTTCGCCTTTCACATTATGAAAGACGAATAAATGTTTGAAATACATCGTGAAGAACTGGATTGGGCCGGGCGTAAGCTCGTGCTCGAAACGGGCCGTATCGCACGTCAGGCGGATGGCGCGGTGTTCGCCTCCTATGGCGAGACGACCGTTCTCGCCACCGTGGTCTCGGCCAAGACGCCGAAGGCCGGCATCGATTTCTTCCCCCTCACCGTCAATTATCAGGAAAAGGCCTTCGCCGCCGGGCGCATCCCGGGCGGCTACTTCAAGCGCGAAGGGCGCCCGTCCGAAAAGGAGACGCTGGTCTCGCGCCTGATCGATCGCCCGATCCGGCCCCTGTTTCCTGACGGCTACCGCAACGACACGCAGGTCGTCGTCACCGTGCTCTCGCACGATCTCGAAAACGATCCCGACATTCTGGCGATGGTTGCGACCTCGGCCGCGCTGACCCTCTCCGGCGTTCCCTTCATGGGGCCGGTCGGAGCCGCGCGGGTCGGCTACGTCAACGGCGCGCTGAAGCTCAACCCGACCATCGGCGAACTGAAAGAATCGGCGCTCGACCTCGTCGTCGCCGGCACGGGCGACGCGGTCCTGATGGTCGAATCGGAGGCCAAGGAACTGTCCGAAGCGGTGATGCTAGAGGCGGTCATGACCGGCCATCGCGGTTTCCAGCCAGTGATCGACGCGATCATCAAGCTGGCCGAAAAAGCCGCCAAGGAGCCGCGCGATCTCGTTCTCGCCGACAAGAGCGAAGTCGAGACGGCGGTGCGCCAGATCGCCGAGGCGGAGCTGCGCGAAGCCTATAAGATCACCGCCAAGCAACTGCGCTACAACGCCGTCGACGCGGTGAAGGCGAAAGTCGCCGCCGCGCTCTTCCCCGAAGACGCCGAGCCGCGCTTCTCGAAAGAGCAAGTCAACGAAGTCTTCCACGACCTGCAGGCCAAAGTCGTGCGCTGGAACATTCTCGACACCGGCATCCGCATCGACGGACGCGACGTCAGGACGGTGCGGCCGATCCTCGCCGAGGCCGGCGTCCTGCCCCGAACCCATGGGTCCGCCCTGTTCACCCGCGGCGAGACGCAGGCGCTCGTCGTCGCGACGCTCGGCACGGGCGAAGACGAACAATATGTCGACAGCCTGGAGGGCACCTACAAGGAGCGCTTCCTGCTGCATTACAACTTTCCCCCCTATTCGGTCGGCGAGACCGGACGCATGGGATCGCCCGGACGGCGTGAAATCGGCCATGGCAAGCTGGCCTGGCGCGCCATCCGGCCGATGCTGCCGACGGCGGCGGAATTTCCCTATACGATCCGCATCGTCTCCGAGATCACCGAATCGAACGGCTCGTCCTCGATGGCGACCGTCTGCGGCTCGTCGCTCGCCCTGATGGACGCTGGCGTCCCGCTGAAGCGTCCCACAGCCGGCATCGCCATGGGCCTCATCCTCGAAGGCGAGCGCTTCGCGGTGCTCTCCGACATCCTCGGCGACGAGGACCATCTTGGCGACATGGACTTCAAGGTGGCAGGCACCGACGAGGGCATTACCTCGCTCCAGATGGACATCAAGATAACCGGCATCAACGAAGAGATCATGCGGGTGGCGCTCGACCAGGCCAAGGCCGGCCGGCTGCACATTCTCGGCGAAATGTCGAAAGCGCTGACCGGCGCGCGGGCCGAGCTTGGCGAATTCGCCCCCCGCATCGAAACCCTGAAGATCCCGACCGACAAGATCCGCGAAGTGATCGGCACCGGCGGCAAGGTGATCC
>DAITNE010000307.1:0-3253 GCA_036834765.1 Methylocella sp. | reverse complement strand
GAACTGGCTCGCCGAGCAGATCGGCGTCGATGCGCCGGCCTTCCGCGCGTTCGGCGGCGCGCTGGCCGAGGTTCTGCGCTATGGCGAGAACCCGCACCAGAGCGCTTCCTTTTACAGGACGCCGGAGCGCCGTTTCGGCGTCGCGACGGCGCGCCAGCTGCAGGGCAAGCAACTCTCCTACAATAATATCGGCGATACCGATGCGGCCTTCGAGCTCGTCGCCGAATTCGACCCCGAACGCACCGCCGCCGTCGCCATCATCAAGCATTCGAACCCATGCGGCGTCGCGGAGGCGCAGACCATCGAGGTCGCCTACAGGCTGGCGCTGCGCTGCGATCCGGTCTCGGCCTATGGCGGCATCGTCGCGCTCAATCGCCGCCTCGACGCAAAGGCCGCGGCGGAGATCGTCCAGATTTTCACCGAGGTCATCATCGCGCCGGACGCCGATGAAGAGGCCATCGCGATCGTCGGCGCGAAGAAAAACCTGCGCCTGCTGATCACCGGCGGGCTGCCTGACCCCCGCGCACCTGGCCTCACGATCCGCCCGGTCGCCGGCGGCCTTCTGGTGCAATCGCGCGACAACGCCGTCGTCGACGACATGGAGCTGCGCGTCGTCACCAAACGCGCGCCGAGTGAGGCGGAATGGCGCGATCTCGCCTTCGCCTTCCGCGTCGCCAAGCATGTGAAGTCGAATGCGATCGTCTACGCGAAGGACGGCGCGACGGCGGGCATCGGTGCGGGGCAGATGAGCCGCGTCGACTCGACGCGAATCGCGGCGATCAAGGCCGCCGAGGCCGCAAAGGCCGCCGGTTTGCCGCAGAGCCTCGCGGTCGGCTCGGTCGTCGCGTCGGACGCCTTCTTTCCCTTCCCCGACGGCGTGCTGACGGCGATCGAGGCCGGGGCCACCGCGCTTATCCAGCCGGGCGGCTCGGTGCGCGACGAGGCGGTGATCGCCGCCGCGGACGAAAGGGGCGTCGCCATGGCGTTCACGGGCGTTCGCCATTTCCGTCACTAAAGTGTGACTTATTCGCCGAGGCATCTGGCACCGCAGCAGGCGGTCCGGAACGCCAGGTCTTGGCCATATGTCGCTGTTTTAATTCATTTAAGTCATCAGCAATTTTTTTTGAATGTTGCAGTGCAGCAAGGTGTGATAGTACACCTGCGGTTCAGATTGATTGAGCCATAACGGATCGTGGTCGAGGCCAGGGGCCATTGTCATTGTAACGCCAGGGTTCCGGCGTCCGAATTAAGTGAAGCGAAACGCCCCATGGGCTGTCGCCGAAAATTGTACCGGAGAAGAAGATGCGTATCAGTTCAACGGACTCGATCGACGGGGGTCGTGTTCTTTACCCCATCGGCAAGATCAAGGCGGCCTCCGCCTGGCACGCCGCCGAGGTCGACTCCCATCAGCTCGACGCCCATCAGGGCGATTGGCGCGAGATGGCGCTGCGCGAGCTGATCCAGCGCGCCGAAGACATTGACGCCGATGCGATCATCGACGTGAATTACGAAATGGATCGGGTCGTTCCCGCCGAGCATGCGGGCGTCAGCCTCCGCCGCGTCCTCGCGACTGGCACCGCCGTCAGGCTGGCCGTAGCGGCCTGAATCCCTTCAAAATCCCGACAGCTTTCGCAAGATCCCGCTCGTTCGCGCGAGAACACTTGCGCGAAAACGCCCAAACGACGGCTTACGGCTCCTTTTGCGGCCCGATGTGCGCAACGGAGTCGGTGAGCACGTCGACCTGGTCGCCAAGGTGTTCGCGCGTCTCGGGATCGACGATGGCGACCGGCGCCGAGATGGCGAGGCCGGCGGCGTGACCGACCGAGGTCGCGGCGCTCGCCGTGGTCTCCATGATCTTTTCGCCGAAGCCGACCTGCGAGTTGGTCAAAGCCTGGCCATTGGCGAGGCTGCGGCCGATCAGTTCGACGACTTTCGGATCCTCGGCGAATTTGCCGTGGTTGAATGAGTCGTGCGAGGGGAATGCGGTGAGGTTGATGACGGTGATATTCTCCCGCTCGAGCATCGATTTGTAAGGCTCGGTATCGGGATTGATCGCCCCCAGCCGGGGCGCGCCCCACAATTGCTTCGACGCCGCGAGCGCCCGATCGTCCTCGGATACGAATAGCGCGATATGCGGGCGGTTCGGTCCCATCGCCGCGATCTGCTCGCGGGACACGTCGACGTCGACGTCGGGATCGGCGAGCAGCACGAGGGCGATCTTGGGGTCGATTCGCTTGTCGCGAATGGCCATCTGCCGCAAGGCTTCGAGCGTCACCCAATTTCCCATCGAATGGGCGAGGATCGTGATTTTTTTGACCTTCGGCTCCTTGACCAGATATTGCAGCAGCCTTTCGAGGGCGTCACGCGAATAATTCGCGCTTTCGCGGTCGTAGCCATAGGCGAAGACATTCCCTTTCGAGGGCCATGTGAACAGCACCGGCGCGACTTCGCCGAGGGCGTTCGAATCGT
Organism: Methylocella sp.; assembly: GCA_036834765.1. Lineage (GTDB taxonomy): Bacteria > Pseudomonadota > Alphaproteobacteria > Rhizobiales > Beijerinckiaceae > Methylocapsa. Next base: position 784 of record DAITNE010000307.1, on the reverse strand, counting down.
GCAGGATCTGCGCGAAGCCGTAGACCGTATTTTCGTAGCGCTCGTTGAAGCCATGCACATAGACCATGGCTTCGCTCTTGTTCGATTCGCGCAGCAAACGGTCGAAGGTGGCGATGGCCTGATCTTTGTTGATGACGTCGGCCTTGAGCGTCACGAAATCGGTTTCCGGATTGCCGGGCAGCTGCTTTGGCCATTGCACCTGGCCGATCGTGCGATTGGCGTCCGGCGGAATCGAAACAACCATATCTGCGAAAGCGGGCTCGACGGCTCTGCCGCCGCCAAACAGGAGCGCCGGATTCTCGGACCGCGTGCGCGTCGTCGCCACCACCATTTCGACATGGGTGGTCCCCGGCGCGCCTTCGAAGGTGGGAACGGGCTCGAGATAACCGTTGATCGTGGAGCAGCCGCAAAGCGCCAAAGCAGCGGCGAGGCCCAGCAATTTTGCAGGCGCGACCGCCTCTTTCCACATAAATTGACGCATCTTACCAACCAGGGCCCGCCGCCGCCTCAATGAAGGGCGGCGCGAAACGAACCGTGGCCGTGGCGGAGGCGCCCGTCAAGCCGGGAACCCGCAAACAGCGGGCGGGACATCGAAAAACGTGCTTATGTGCAGCCCCGGCGCCACAGTCGAGCGGTTCGTTCAGGGGAGAATGGCGGTTAGGCGCTGCGCCGCTCGATGTCGCGCACCAGCGATTCGTCGACCTCGTCGGTCCAGACGCGGAAGCCTTTGAGAATGTGAGGGCCGAACGACGTCGCGAGCGGAATGTCGGTGGCGTCGCGTCCC
>DAITNE010000306.1:0-3285 GCA_036834765.1 Methylocella sp. | reverse complement strand
GCCGGATACGCCCGCCGCGCGGTCTGATCGGCGGAGGCAGCGACCGCGCCAATGGCGGCGAGGCACTGGCCGAATTCGTCGTGCAGTTCGCGCGCGAGATGACGCCGCTCCTCGTCCTGGACCGCGATCAGCCGCTGCGTCAGCGCGTTGCGCTCGGCGAGCGTCGTCTCAAGGCTGCCCGCGAGATGATTGAACACATTGCCGACCGCCGAAAGCTCGGCGAGGTCGAAGGGCGGCAGACGCGCCGAGAGATCGCCGGCGGCGAGGCGCTCAAGCCCCGCGCGGATCGCCCGCGTCGGCCGCAGAGCGTCCGCCAGCGCCGCGTAAACCAGGAGGCAAAGCGCAAGAAAAGCGACCGCCATGACGGCGAGGAGGCGGCTCGTCTCGCGCCAGCTTTGTCCGACGAGGCTTTGGCGATCGATCGACGCCACGGCCTCGCCATGCGCCTCCGCGCCAAAGACGACGGGCCGCGCCGCCTCGCGGCTCGCGCCGAACAGGCGCTGGTAGAGATCGGCGAAAAGCCTCGGCGCGGCGGCGTCGCCGGGCGCGGCGCCGCCGCACATCCGCTGGAGAATTTCGCCGTTTTGCGTGCGATAGGCGATGCAAAGGCCGGGCGCCATCAGCGCCGGCGCAATTCTTTGCAGATCGGGGAACTGATTGGGCGCGCCTTTGATCCAGTGCATCTGGCCCTGTTGCAGCGAGAGGTCTTTGGCGAGCACCTCGGCGATCCGGTCCGTCCGCGCCTGCGCGTCGCGGTCGGCATCGAACAGAACATAGGCCGCGGCGGCGGCGAAACACAACGCCGCCAGAGCGGCGACGCGCAGGGCGAGCCGAAGCTTGAGGTCGATTCTTGACGCCGGCATGGGCGGATTCTTTCGCAAAATGGCGGCGGTAGCCGCAAAGCCGCACCTACTCTAGAGGCGGAACCGTCCCCTTGGAAGGCGGGCGCCGCACAGTCGGGCAATTTGCCCGGCCATCGCCGTGACGCGTTCGCTTTCCCGACGCCCGGCGTTCCGCGCAATCTGCCGGCGAAACAACGGGGATTTGCAACATGCGTCAATTTCTTCTTCCAATGCTGGCGGCCGGCCTGTGGCTCGCGCCCTCATGCGGCAAGGCCGAGGACGGTGGCGACAAGGCGCAAGGCGCCGCGATCGCCGTGATCGACTTCGATTATGTCGACACCTCGGGCGAAGCGCGCGATCAGCGCCAGGAGCATGAAGCGCGGCTCGCCGCATTCATGGGCGCCCTCAGGACCGATTTCGCGAAAGGCGCGCAATTCCGGGTCGTGACGCCAATATGCCGCCCCGAGCCCTGCTCGCTCACGGGCACGATAATGCCCAATCTTCTGGCTGCCGCGCGCGACGCCGGCGCCGACCTCATTCTCATCGGCGGCGTCCACAAAATGAGCACGCTGGTGCAATGGGCGAAGATCGAGGCGATCGACGCAAAGACGGGGCGCATCCTGTTCGACAAGCTGTTCACCTTCCGCGGCGACACGGACGACGCCTACCGCCGGGCCGAAGCCTTCATCTTCGACGAGATCACGGCGCTGCCGCCCTCGTAAGTGCGCACCTTGGGAGACTTGCCCATGCTTGAATCAGTGAACCCCATCAAAACGATCGACGCGCCGCCCGACGCCGCCTTTGCCGTCGTCGCCGCCATCGGCGGCCTCGACCGCTTGCTTCCCCTGATCGAAAGCTGCCGCGTCGAAGGCGCGGGAGAAGGCGCGAGGCGCTTCCTGCGCCTTGCCGCCAGCGCGGGCGGCGGCGAAATCGAGGATCGCATCGACGAGATCAATCATCAGCGGCAGCGCTTCCGCTACACGCGCACGCGCTCGCCCTTTCCGGTCAAAAGCTATGTCGGAACGGTCGAAGTCCGCCCCGCGCCGGAGGGCCGCTCCGAAGTCTCGTGGCGCGTCGACATCGATGTCGCGCCGGAAGCGAAGGACGAGCTGGTCCCTCTCCTTTACGGCGCCCTGTCCGGCCCGATCGACGGCATCGAGCGCGAGGCCAGGCAGGAGACCGCCTCCGGCTGACGCCGCTTCGTCGAAACCCAAAAGGATCCCCAATGACAAACGCGCCTTTCCCGCGCCGCCGGTTGCTGGCCGCCTCCGCCATCGCCTTGTTCGCAGGCACCCTCGCAGGATTTCCGGCCAGCGCGGATCCGGCGCCGATCAAACTCGCGCTGTTTGATTTCGAGCTCGACGATTTCAGCGGTGGCGGCGGAGGCGTCGCGGGCGATCCCGCCGCCGACCAGAAGCGTCTCGACGAGGTCACGGCCGAAGTGCGCAAGCTCATCGCCGCGTCCGGGCGCTACACGCTGGTCGATGTCTCCGGCGCCGAGGGCGACGGCGTCAAGGACCGCACGCTGCGCCAATGCCACGGCTGCGAGGCGGCCATCGCGCTAAAGCTCGGCGCCGATCAGTCCTTCCTCGGCATCGTGACGCGGATCACCCGCACCGATTACGTCGTGCAGTTCCAGATTCGTGACGCCCACACCGGCGCCATCGTCCTCAAGCAGTCAAGCGACCTTCGCGTCGGCGCGGATTATTCCTGGTTCCGCGGCGCCCGCGCGCTGATCAGGGATCATTTGCTGAATAGCAGTTGAGAACACTTGAGGGCGCCGGGGTGGCGGCTGCTATTCCCAAAACGCCGGTCGCGCTTCGCTGAGCCTTCCCCCAATCCGCACCGGCGCCCCCTGCGTCGCCAGCCCCTTTTCGTCCAGCTCCGCCGCGACGCCGCAGAGCGTCGCGTCGCCCATGGCCGGCTCGAAGCGCGTCGAGGGCAGCTTGGTGGTGAAGCGGCGCACCGGCTCCTCCTTGTCCATGCCGATCACGGAATCATAGTCGCCGGTCATGCCGGCGTCGGTCATATAGGCCGTGCGGCCCCGCAAAATCTGATAGTCGGCGGTCGGCACATGGGTGTGCGTGCCGACGACGAGAGAGACGCGCCCGTCGACGAAATGGCCGAAAGCCTGCTTCTCGCTCGACGCCTCGGCGTGGATGTCGATGACCGCCGCATCGCAGCCCATGCCGAGCGGACAGGCCTCGATCTCGCGCTCGATCGCGGCGAAGGGATCGTCGAGCGCGTCCATGAAAACGCGGCCCAATATGTTGACGACGAGCACGCGCGCGCCGTTTTTGGCCTCGAACAGATTGGCGCCCCTGCCCGGCGTTCCGCGCGGATAATTGGCGGGGCGAATGAGGCGCGGCTGGCGCGTAATGAACACCAGCGCCTCGCGCTGGTCGAAGGCGTGATTGCCGAGCGTCACGCAATCGGCACCGGC
>DAITNE010000305.1:0-3292 GCA_036834765.1 Methylocella sp. | reverse complement strand
GACGGCCGGTTCACCCTGGCGCAGAATGTCGGCGCGCCGCCGGCCGACGTCGGCGGCGATGAGGGCTACGGGCAGGCGCCGCCCGACTCGTCCTCCCAGCTGGTGCGGATCGACCGGCTTGAAAGCCAGATGCGCCAGTTGAACGGCGAAATCGAGCAATTGCAGTTCGAGAACCACAAACTCGAGGATCAGCTGAAGAAATTCCAGGAGGACGTCGACTTTCGCTTCCAGGATAGCGGACGCGGCGGCGCCCCGACGCCATCCGTCGCAAAGCCGCAAAAGCGCGGCGACGCGATCGACAGTCTCGCCGCCCCGGACGATCAGTCCGCTGCGGCGGCGCCGACGAGCGCGCCCGCGCGTCCGGCCAAACGCGCCGACGCCTTCGATCCGGCGAGCGATCCGAACGCGCCGGGCGCGCCGCACCCACTCGGAAGCCCGGCCTCGGCGGCCCCTCCCCCCCTGAAGGATGATCGCTCCAGCGCCGGGGAGGAGGGGCCCGGGCCCGACACGCCGCTCGATCTGTCAGGCGCGAAATGGCGCGCCGCGCAGGGCGCGCAGGCGAACCCTCAAGGGTCCCCGTCGCAAGGAGGCTCCTCGACCGCGCTGGCGACGCCGGGCAACTCCGCCGTCGCCGCGCTGACGACGCCGAACGCCGCCAGCGCCGGCGGTGCGCAGATCAATCCGGTCAAGGAAGAGTTCGACGTAGCGTACGGCTATTACCGGCAGAAGGAATACGAAACCGCGGAAAAGAGCTTTGCGGCCTTCATCCAGAAGAACCCGAAGAACAAGCTGACGGCGGACGCGACCTATTACCTTGGCGAGAGCTTTTACCAGCGCAACCGTCCGCGCGAGGCTGCGGAGCAATATCTCAAGATTTCAACGCAATACGCGAATTCCCAGCGCGCGCCCGACGCCATGTTGCGGCTCGGCCAGTCGCTCAATGCGCTCGGAGCAAAGGAACAGGCCTGCGCCACATTCGCCGAAATTTCTCGCAAATATCCGAACGCCGCGGCGAACGTCAAAGCCGAAGCGGACCGGGAGGCTAAACGCGTCCAATGCTGAGCGCGGTGAAGGAAAAGCGGCTTGTGGAGAGCGGCGTCGGCGCGGCCAAGGATCCGCCGGCGCGCGAGGCGTTCTCGCCGGACCGGGTCGCGCAGCTTTTCCAGCCTTGGGCGGGCGCGCAAAAAATTCTCCTCGCGGTGTCGGGCGGCCCGGATTCGGTCGCCCTGATGCTGCTCGCCGCGGAATGGAGGCGAGGGAAAACCGCACCGCCGCTCCTTCATGTCGCGACCGTCGATCATGGACTGCGCCCCGAGGCCCACGCGGAGGCCGAAAAGGTCGCCGAATGGGCGCACCGACTGGGGCTTTCGCACGATATCCTCGTCTGGACCGGGGATAAGCCGAAATCGAGAATCCAGGAGCTGGCGCGGCAGGCCCGCTATGATCTTTTGTTCGCGCACGCCGCGCGAATCGGCGCGGATGTCGTCGCAACGGCCCATCACGCCGACGATCAGGCGGAAACGATCCTGTTCCGTCTCCTGCGCGGCAGCGGCCCTGGCGGACTTGCCGGCATGGCTGCGTCCCGCAAACGCCTCGGGCTGATCCACGCACGCCCTTTGCTGCAGTGCAGCAAAACGGAACTGATCGCTTGTTGCGCAGCAAAGGCGCACCCTTTCTTGACCGATCCCTCCAATCACGATCCCGCCTATGCCCGTACGAGGATGCGCGCGCTGAGCGGCCTGCTCGCGAAAGAGGGGCTGAGCCGCGAGTCCCTACTGCTTCTCGGACGCCGCGCCGCCCGCGCCGAAGCGGCCCTCGCGGCGCGCGCCGCCGCCGTCGCCGCTAACCTTGCTGCCGCGCGGGAGCCGGGGCTCTATCGCGCCGATGTCTCGAACCTCGCGCGGGAGCCGGAAGAGATCTTCCTGCGCGTCCTCGCCCGCGAGATCGTCCCGCTTGCCGATCCTCTTCGCGATACCCTTGGCGACCGGCCGCTGCGGCTCGAACGACTTGAAGCGCTTGCGCTCGCCATGCAGAACGCGCTGCGCGCGAGCGCGCCCTTGAGCGGCACCCTTGGCGGCGCGGCGCTAAAGCTCGGCCGTGATCATGTGCTGACCATTCGAACGGAAAAACCGCGACGCCGGGGCGCTACGGCGCGCCAGGAGAAGCTCTGCGAGCGATAGCGCGGCGGCTCAAGGCCCCGGCCGCGTCGCTTCCCCTTGGCATTGCTGCGAACGACGCCTACATTGACACTGGCATGGCAGGACTCACAGTGCGCTGTTTCTCTCGACAGGCAAGCGGCCTTCTGGCTCGCATGGCCTGCATCAGGACCAAGAGATGAATCCAAATTTTCGTAACTTTGCGCTGTGGGTGATCATCATCCTGCTCGTCGTGGCGCTGGTGATGCTGTTCCAGAACCCGGGGCAGCGCGCGGCCTCGCAGGACATCACCTTCAGCCAGTTGCTGACCGACGTGGACGCCGGACACGTGCGCGAAGTGACGATCGCGGGCAATGAGATCACTGGTCATTATTCGGACAATCGCGCCTTTTCGACCTATGCGCCGAACGATCCGACCCTGGTGCAAAGCCTTTACAAAAAGAACGTTGCGATCTCGGCGAAGCCGCCGTCCGACGGCAATAACTGGCTCTTGACGCTGCTCGTCAACGGGCTGCCGCTCATCGCCATTTTCGGCGTGTGGATTTTCCTCTCCCGGCAGATGCAGGGCGCCGGTGGCAAAGCCATGGGCTTTGGCAAGTCGAAAGCGAAGCTTCTGACCGAGGCGCACGGCCGAGTCACCTTCGAGGATGTCGCAGGCGTCGACGAGGCCAAGGAGGATCTCCAGGAGATCGTCGAGTTCCTGCGCGATCCGCAGCGTTTCCAGCGCCTCGGCGGCCGCATTCCGCGCGGCGTGCTGCTGATCGGACCGCCCGGAACCGGCAAGACCTTGCTCGCGCGCGCCATCGCCGGCGAAGCCAATGTGCCGTTCTTCACGATTTCAGGTTCGGACTTCGTCGAAATGTTCGTCGGCGTCGGCGCGAGCCGCGTGCGCGATATGTTCGAACAGGCCAAGAAAAACGCACCCTGCATTATCTTCATCGATGAGATCGACGCGGTCGGACGCCATCGCGGCGCCGGCCTTGGCGGCGGCAATGACGAGCGCGAACAGACCCTCAATCAGCTGCTCGTCGAGATGGACGGCTTCGAGGCGAATGAAAGCATCATTCTCATCGCGGCGACCAACCGTCCCGACGTGCTCGATCCGGCGCTGCTGCGGCCCGGCCGCCTCGATCGTC
>DAITNE010000304.1:0-3293 GCA_036834765.1 Methylocella sp. | reverse complement strand
AGGCGACGCTCGAAAGCCTCATCGACTTCGACCGGATCAACGACAATCCGATGCGGTTCAGTATCGGCGCGGTCGATGTCGCGACCGGCAATTTCGTCTATTTCGATACGACGACCCACGAAATACGGCCCGAGCACATCATGGCCAGCGGCGCGCTGCCGCCGGGATTTCCTCCCGTCGAGATCGAGGGCGAATATTACTGGGACGGCGGGATCGTCTCGAATACGCCGCTGCAATGGGTGCTGGACAGTCACCCGCGCGCCGACACGCTCGCCTTCCAGGTCGATCTCTGGAGCGCGCGCGGCGAACTTCCGCGCGATCTCAACGAAGTCGATCTGCGCACAAAAGAGATCCGTTATTCGAGCCGCACGAGGCTCGGCACCGACGAGTTCCAGAAGATGCAGCGGCTGCGACGCGCGGTCGATCACCTTTTGCGGGAGCTGCCTGAAGAACGCCGCAACGATCCCGAATGGAAGCTGCTCGAATCCGAGGCGGACGAAAAAGTCTATAACGTCGTCCACCTGATCTATCGCGCCAATAAATATGAAGGCGCGTGCAAGGATTATGAATTTTCGCGCCAGACCATGGTCGAGCACTGGAAGGCCGGCTGCAACGACACGATCCGCACGCTGCGCCATCCACAGGTGCTGCAGCGCCCCACCAACGCGGAAGGCTTCGGCGCCTTCGATCTTGCGATCGACGGGCAGGTATAGCGGCGATTGAATCCGTCGGCCCTTTGAAGATCAGGCTTTCGCCTCCGGCGCGCCGGCGTCGAGGATCCACGCGCGTCCGTGAAACGATACATAGAGCCGTTCCTGGCCCAGCGCCGCGCCGAGCTCCGCGGCGAGTTCGTTCAGCATCGCCTCGATATCTGCGTCAGGGAGATGGCCGAGATAGGCGGGAACCGCCTCGCCGGAAAAGATCGCCACCGGCTCGCGGTCCGAGCCAACCGTGCCGTCGGGGCGCGGCCAGGCGTAGGCCACCTCGCCGCGGGTGAACATGCCGGAGAGGGCGGGCCGGCCCGCCTCGACGCGGCGACGCATCCACGCGTGGGCGACCCGCGTGGCTTCGGAGATATCGTAAACCCGGCCCTCGGCGTCCCAGCCTTCGCGGAGGCCAATGGTCACCTTGAAATCGCGGCGCTCGCCAAGCGAGCCCTCGACGATTTCATATGCGCGTGGGGCTTGACCTCGCGCGCCGACACTGTCGCTCAACGCCCCCTCCCCCGAAACCACAGAGCCTCGCCCCGATCGACGCGGGCCTAAGGAGAGCCTACTTCCGCGCCTTGCGCGCCGCATAGCGCGCATCGCGGGCGAGCTTACGCTCGGCTTCGAGAGCCGCCGCCCGGTCGGCCTCGGCCGCCGCTTCGACCTCGCGCGCCGCCTGTTCGAGCTTCAGGGCCGCGTCGCGCTCGGCTTTCTCGACGGCTGCGCGCGCCTGCTTTTCGTCCGCGGCGGCCTTGCGCTCCAGTGCGCGCGCCTCCCGCGCGGCGACGATCTCGCGGCGCGCCGCCTCGCGTTCGGCGACGACCTTCTCATCGACCTCGGTCTTCGTGCGGAATTTCTCCAGTTCGGCCTTCCGTGCGCTTGCCGCGTTGCGGATGCGATCGCCGAAACTGTCAGTCTTGAACGCGCTCATCACCATGCCTTTTGCAATTCATCCAGTTCGAGGAAATCAACCTCGCCGCGCAGCCGCGGCGTTTTTTCCGCGGATGCGTGCGTTTCCGAGCATACCCCGGAAATGCGCCGCTGCGACGCTAAATAAAGGGAGACCGCTTAACGGCTCGTTATGCTCAAGTCAATGCTTTTATTGGCCTTCATGCTAGCGCGCCGGCAAAACGAAATACAAACCACGCTACTTCACATCCCGCGACGGCTTGCGCGTTCAAACGTGCGGCCTGCAGAGGGGCGCCTCAAGGGCGTCCAAAGTCACGTATCACAGGAAAGAAATATGAACTGTTCACCTACTAATGTTAAGACAAGATCGCCGTTTCAACACGCCGCTCCTATTATAGGCGCCGCCGGCTATCATGTGATTCCGGTCCTTCCAAAAGAAAAGGCGCCCGGCGAGTTCGTCGGATACTGGCGCCCGATGACCGGATGGAGCCGCTATTGCGATGAGCGGCCGACGCTCGATCAGGTCACTCGCTGGTATCACAACAGCCCAGGCGCCAATGTCGGGATATGCCTGGGGACTCCGGCTGGCGATGGCCTTGTCGTTTTCGCCTTGGACTTCGATCCGACTCCCGAGGGTGCGGACGCCTTCGATAAAATCATGCGGCAGGCTCCACGCTCGAACTTCACGAAGGCCGGCGCCAAGGGTGAGACAAGACTTTATCGCGTCAGCCATGAGACCTTGAGCCATATCGGCTGCAACAAGGTTCAACTCGGCGAGCTTGGCGCTATCGATATCCTGGCGCATGGCCGCCAGACGGTCGCTCCCGTTAGCTGGCATCCGGCGGGGGTGCGCTATCGCCTGCTTAACCAGACAGAGCCGGCGCCGGGCATGCCCCGCACATGGCACATCCCCGACGTTGAAGACCTGCCGATCTTCGACTCTGACGACTGGGATAAGCTCCGCGAGGCATGGGACGGCCTGGACGGCGTTCAGGCGACCTTCCCCAAGCGCGCGCGCCAAGCCGGCCCTGCGGGCTGCGGCAGCGCGTGGAGCGAGGCCAACTCGGCGGCGCTCGATGACTTAGATGCATGGGTTCCGGCATTATCCTTATACGGCTGCAAGAAAAAGGGCGGCTGCTATAAAGCGGTCGCACACTGGCGCCCAAGCTCCACGGGCAAGAGCCTGGATCAGCGCGAGGCGCATCTCTCCATCTCGCCGCTAGGCATCCGCGACTTCGGCGCCGATCAGTCCTATTCGGCGGTCGACCTTGTGATGGCGGCGATGGAAAAGACGAATTCCGGGGCGCTTCACTGGCTGCAAGAGCGGCTGGGCACGATCCGGTCGACAATGTCATTCAATCCGAGCGGCGTACAATTATGACGATAGACAAGCAGGACCAAAGCTTCATCGAGACGCCGGCCGATGATGACGATGATGAGGCGTATGAGGCGGCCATGGCCGAGGAAGCTCCGGTGCCGGACGCCGCCCTTGGCGTGCGCAAAGAGATGTTCGTATGCAACATGCGGAACCACGCCTACTTTTTCCTGCCGGCGATGCAGACCTGGTCAAAAGAAAGCGTCAACTCTCGCCTGCCAAAGGTTGAGTGGACGGGCAAAAATGGCGAGCTGGTTGAGGTAAATGCGGCGAGCTGGATAGGCGCATCCGCAACCGTTGAA
>DAITNE010000303.1:0-3297 GCA_036834765.1 Methylocella sp. | reverse complement strand
TCGCCGCAATAGGCGACGATGTGGACCTGCGGCATCGACATCGCCACGCAGCAGGCGACGCCGGCGATGCACAACAGCACCTGCAAGGTCATCGGCGAGAACGGCATCGCACTTTGGCGGCGCGCGAAGGCGGCGCTGGCATGAACGCGCTTGAGACGATCCTGCGCGAGATGATCCTCGAAAGCGGGCCGATCAGCCTCGAGCGCTATATGGCGCTGGCGCTCGGCCATCCGGTGCACGGCTATTACCGCACGAAGGTTGCGATCGGCGCCGAGGGCGATTTCATCACCGCGCCCGAGATCAGCCAGATGTTCGGCGAACTGATCGGGCTCTGGTGCGTCGAGGTCTGGCGCCTGATGGGCGCGCCCGAAGCCTTCCATCTCGTCGAACTCGGCCCCGGCCGCGGAACCTTGATGAGCGACGCCCTGCGCGCGGCCAGGATCGCGCCGGATTTTCTCGCCGCGCTCGACGTTCATCTCGTCGAGATCAGCCTGCCGCTGCGCAAGCGCCAGCGCGCCGCGCTTGAGGGCCGCGGCTTCAAGGTCGCCTGGCACGCGAGCGTTTCCGAGATTCCGCCGGGCCCGGCGATTTTCATCGCCAATGAATTCTTCGATGCGCTGCCGGTGCGCCATTACGTGCATCGGGACGGCGGCTGGCGCGAGCGGCTGGTTGGCCTCGACGAGGAGGGGCGCCTCGCCTTCGGGCTTGGCGCCGCGCATGAAACGGCGATCGCGGCGCAGGGCGAGCCGGACGACATTCTCGAAGTCGGCGTCTCCGCGCTGCGCTTAATGACGCAGCTTGGCGTGCGCATCGTGACGCAGGGCGGCGCGCTGCTCGCCATCGACTATGGCTACAGCGAGCCAGCGCGGGGCGAGACCCTGCAGGCCGTGCGCGCGCATAAATTCGTCGATCCCCTCGCCGACCCCGGCGAGGCGGACTTGACGACCCACGTCAATTTCACCGCCCTCGCGCGCGCGGCGAAGGGCACCGGCGCCGCGGTGCATGGGCCCGTGCCGCAAGGCCAGTTCCTGACGCGCCTTGGCATATTCGAGCGCGCGGCGATCCTCGAGCGCGGCGCGACGCCAGAGCAGGCCGCCGCCATCAACAAGGCGCTCGACCGCCTCGCCGGCGAAGGGCCGGGCTTCGACGTCGCAACCGATATGGCGCGGCTCTTCAAGGTCATCGCGGTGACGCAGCGTGAGTTCGATGCGCCGCCGGGATTTGAGGAGGCCGCGCGTGAGCGAGCCTGAGCCGGAAGCGCTGTTTTCGCACGCGCTCCGCCTCGATGGCGTTTCGCACGGGTTCTTCACGCGCAACGGCGGCGTCTCGGGCGGCGTCTATGCGAGCCTCAACGGCGGCGTCGGCTCAAGGGACGCGACCGAAGCCGTCGGGGAAAACCGCCGCCGCATGGCGCGGGCGCTTGGCGTCGAAGCGAGCCATCTGCTGGTGCCCTACCAGATTCATTCGGCCGACGCGCTGATCGCGATCGTACCTTTTTCCGAGCGGCCGAGGTGCGATGGGCTCGCCACCGCGACGCCCGGCGTCGCGCTCGGCGTCACCGGCGCCGACTGCGGCATGGTGCTTTTCGCCGACCCGCGCGCGCGCGTGATCGGCGCCGCCCATGCCGGCTGGAAGGGCGCGCTCGACGGCGTGTTGGAGGCGACGCTCACGGCCATGGAGCGGCTCGGCGCGGACCGCTCCGCGATCATCGCGGCGCTCGGCCCCGCCATCGGCCGGAAGAGCTATGAAGTCGGCCCGGAGTTTTATGAGCGCTTCGTCGCGGCCGCGGAGTCTCACGCCGATTTCTTCGAGCCTTCGCCAAGGGAGCCGCGCTTCCTGTTCGATCTGCCGGGCTTCATCGGCATGCGCCTTCGTGCGGCCGGAGTCGGCGCCTTCGAGGATCTCGCGCGCGACACCTACGCCGAGCCGGAGCATTTCTTTTCCTACCGCCGCTCGGTGCACAAGGGCGAGCCCGATTACGGACGGCATGTGTCGGCGATCGCGCTCGTCTAGGCAAATATCGAAATCATCCTCAGCGCCAAACAAGTGTAGCGCTATTTCCTGCTCGCGTGGCGAAGGGCCCACGCGCCGACGGAAGCAATGCATCGCTTCAAGAGCCGAACCACATTATCTGGTGGAAATCAGCGTACAAGCCCTGCGCAAGTCAGGCGCAGCCAGTACAAAAAATGACGACCATGAATATGGCCGCCACTATTTTCAGCGTCGCGCATTCTGGATTGGTCCCGCCCGACCCAGCCCCAAACCGACTTAGTTGGGTAGCGGAGGAACAACCGAATCCCAGAAGTCGCAATGGCGAAGCGCCGAATACTGCGGGTCCGTCAACATCGACATGACCGGAATGTCTTGTATCAGCCAGGCCGGCATGATCGTGCCGTTCTTGTAGCGGGGCCAAGGCGAATCGCCGAGTCCGTTCGGGTTTCCCGTCCAGGCGAAATTTGTCCAGGCGCCGACGAGCTGATCGGAGAGATCCGTCTGCTTTTTGTTCAACGCATGCTGAATTCCGTCCGGTCCGCCATGCCAGAGCGGGAAGAGATACTGGATATCGGCGGTGTGGTAGGCGAGGGGGAGGAACCCCGGCATTTTCGGGAAGTAGAACGGTGCCGTCTGATCGTCGAATTCATACGCGTAGACGGGAATCTGAGGGGCGAGGACTCGATCGAGTATGCGTTGCCCGCATATCGCCGTGTCGGTCCCGACCCGGTCCCACGCCAGTTGCGGGGTCGCGTAAGCGCTCAGCGGATAAAGAGCGAGAATTTTCGCCGGCGTCCCGGGCGGATAGGCGCTCGAGCCGAAGGTCGTGTTGACGTAGTTCAGATATTGCGCTGCCGTCGGCGGGGTGCGAAGCGCGTTGTCCGTGTTGGAGTTGTATTCTGTGATGGCGAGGAAGAAGTTTTCTTCGTCCTCGGTGTTTCCGTTCATGAAGGGCACATGGTTGAACTTGCCGTCGGTGAAAGCCGTCATTGGCTGAGTCGGCACAATTTGGCCGTCAACGATGCCCTGACCCGAGGTGAAGCCTCCCGTTGCTAACAGCGTTTCGATCTGCGCGGCGCTCAGATTGCGCAGACATTTCGGGGTGGCCGCGTCCGTGCCCGAGCCGCAACCGGCAGCAACCGCGAAGGCTATGCCCTTGGCCTCGGCGGTCGCCAACGGCACCTCGTACCCGCCGGGAGTAAGCGGGGCGGGGCAGAGGCTTTGGCAGATCGCCCGGTCAAACAGGCCAGCGGAGAGCGGCGAAACCATGTGGAGGCCGGTGTCGATGGCGCCCGCCGATTGGCC
>DAITNE010000302.1:0-3302 GCA_036834765.1 Methylocella sp. | reverse complement strand
CGCGGGAGCCTGACCCTTCGATCATTTTGCATCCGACGGCGACAAGAAGGCTTTCAATCGGGGACCACTCAATCCGAGACCGGCTCGGCGAAAATCGCCGCGAGGATCTTCTTCTGCCTGCCATTCATCGGGACATGTTAGCGAAATCGATCCGATCTGCAAGCAAAAAATGCTAGCACTATCCGGGCGTCTTCGCCAATTCCGCCGCGCCCTTCACCCCGAGATAGGCCTCGATCACGGCCGGGTCGGCGCGCACGGCCTCGGGGGCGCCCTCGGCGATCTTGCGGCCGAAATTCAGCACGGTGATCCTGTCGCAAAGGCGCATGACGAGGCTCATATCATGCTCGACGAGAAGCATCGCGACGCCGCGCGCCTTCACCTCGCCGAGGAGATCGTTGAGGCCCGCCGTCTCGGCCGGATTCATGCCGGCGGCCGGCTCGTCGAGCAGCATGAGATTTGGCCTGCCGGCGAGCGCGCGGGCGACTTCGAGCCGGCGCTGATCTCCATAGGACAAGGTGCCGGCGAGCGTCCCGGCTGCCGCGTCAAGGCCGACGAAGGCGAGAAGATCGCGCGCCTCGCGCACGGCGGCCCGTTCTTTCGAGCGAAACCGTCCAAGCCGCGTCAGAACCTCAAGGAGCGATCCGCCGATCTCTGCGTGCATCCCGGCAAGGACGTTTTCCAGCGCGGTCATTTCTTTGAACAGCCGCAGGTTCTGGAAGGTGCGGGCGAGCCCGCGCCGCGCCCGCGCATCGGGCGAAAGATGATCGATCCGTTCGCCGCGCAGCATAATCGCGCCGGAGCCGCCCCGCGCGAGGCCGCAGATCGCGTTGAAGACGCTGGTCTTGCCGGCGCCGTTCGGTCCGATCAGCCCATGAAGGCTGCCGGTCTCGACGCGAAAGTCAAGGCCGTCGATCGCGGTCAGGCCGCCGTAGCGCAGGGTCAGCCCCTCGATTTCGAGTTCCGCCGCGCTCATGTCGGCGATTTCAAAGCAACGCCAATGCGGCCGATGCGCCAGGGAAGGATGCCGTGCGGCATGTAGAGAACGGCGACGACGATGATGAGGCCGTTGACGACAAGGCGGAAGTCCTGCAGCGGGCGAAGAACCTCGGGCAAAAGCGTCAGGGCCATCGCGCCCGCGATCGGCCCAAGCGGCGAACGGATGCCGCCAAGAAGCGCAAAGCTGAGGATCGTCACCGCCGCGTCGAAGCCATAGTCGTTCGGGCTGATGAAGGAGGAGGCGTGGGCGTTGAGGGCGCCGGCGAGGCCGGCGAGCATGGCCGAGGCGACCAGCGCCGCCATCTTGTAGCGCGGAAGATTGACGCCGCTGACGGAGGCCGCGACTTCATCCTCGCGGATCGCCTCCATGGCGCGGCCGATGCGCGAGCGGCAGATCAGGATCAGCGCCAGCGTCGCGGCGGCAAGGCAGCCGTAGATCAGGGCGAAACCGGCCTTCACGGGGATGCCGGAAAGGCCCAGCGCGCCGCCGGTCAGATCCGACTGAATGAGGAAAATGCGCAGGATTTCGCCAAGGCCGATCGTCGCCAGGGCGAGATAGACGCCCGAAAGGCGCAGCGTCGGGACGCCGATCGCGAGCGCAACGAGCGCGGGCGCCAGCATGGCGGCGGCCAGAACGAAAGGGAAGGGCAGGCCGGAATGCAGGCTGAGCAAGGCGGAGGCGTAGGCCCCGACCCCCATGAAGGCCGCCTGGCCGAGCGACAATTGGCCGATCGCCAGAACGACATACATGCTGAGCGCCAAAAGCCCGTTGACGCCGAGCGCTGCGAGCAAGCTCTGGTAGGTCCACAGGAAATCGTCGAGGTCAAAGCCCGTCATGTCAGGAAGTCGTCAGAATTCATTGCGGCGATCGAATGTGGCGAGGCGGCGAGAAGCCGGGCGCGGCTGTGCGCCCCTTGTGTCCCCGGCATAGTTGCTCCGCGTATTTCCAGCAAGTTCGCTCGCGCTGCGCCGTCCGGTCGCAGCTACGTCTTGGCCGCAACATTGAACGCGATTCGCAGGGGACCCCCGCGCGCCTTTTGACGGGCGACGGGGGTAGCTTCAGGAAAAGCTATCCGAAGCACGATCGTTGGGCCTCGAAGCAAATCGGGGGTCTGCCTCAAGGGGGTGGCGAAACGGTTCGGTCCCCGCGCGGGAAAAGTCCCGCGCCGCGTGCGGTCGGGCGATCAAGCCGGCCCACGATTTGTTTTACGATTGTCCGGCCGTAAAAGTTTTGGCTGAAATCTCGCGCCTGCGCCATTCTCTGCGGTATGGGCTTTCGACGCGCCGTCAGGCTATATGCTGCGGACGCCGCCCCGGCCGTTCCAGATCGAGCAAAATGGGAAGAACAATGTCCGACGCCGCAAAGCTTATCGAACTCGACGAACGCATCGCCGCCATCCGCGAGAACATCCGGGAGTTGACTGAGCAGGCCGCGGCCTATTCGGGCGCTTCGGACGAGTCGCTCGCGGCCGACCGGATCGCCGAGCAGGAAGCTCAGCTTGCCGAACTCCTCAAGCAGCGGCAAGCTCTGGCCCGTTAGCCGCGGTTCAGAGGCGCGTCGCCTGCCGGGCCCCGCGTCCGCGCGATGATCAGCATTTCTTGATGGGAGATGTTCATGAGCGGCAAACCGGATCAAGCGCAGGCCGAAGCGATTCCAGCGCCGGCGCCGACGTTGCATTCTTCGGCGCAAGTCTCCGACGCGCCCGGCAGAGGCGTGTTGCCGTTGATCAGCGGCCATTTGGCCGCGAGCGCCTCGCTCTACCATCTGGATGCGCAGCCGATCGAGCAATTGTCGCCGCTCATTCACCGGCAATATCTGCACGGCGCGCAATCGACCTTCGTCAAATGGACCATGAAAAAGGGCGCCGTGGTGCCGGTGCATCATCACGCCAACGAGCAGATCACCTGGATCACGGCGGGAGAGGCGGACGTCTATTCGCAGGGCAAGAAATATGTGATGCGCGCCGGCGATCTCATGATCATCCCGCCCAACGTCCCGCACGAGTTCCACTTCACCGAAGACACGATCGACATCGATATCTTCACGCCGCAGCGGCAGGACTGGATGACGGGAACGGCGAATTATTACATCAAGGAATAGAGCGGGATGAGGAAAAGTGTCAGCACTTTTCCGCCCGCATCCCGCTCCAAACCATAGGCTGCATATTCACGCGCGCCGCGCGCTGGCGCGGCCGAACAGGCCGAGCGGGCGCACCCATAAGGTCAGCACCAGCGCAAGAAAGCCGATGGCGTCCTTGTAGACGGACGAGACATAGCCGGCCGTCAGCGCTTCGAGCACGCCGATC
>DAITNE010000301.1:0-3304 GCA_036834765.1 Methylocella sp. | reverse complement strand
GGCCTCGCGGTTCGCCCGGTCGACGCGCGCCTTGGCGACATGGGTTGCTTTCTCGCCAGCGTCGCGGATGGCGGCTTCTGCCTCGATTAGGGCCGCCGGCGGCGCGAGTGCGTCGATCTTCGCCTGCAGCGTCTTGCAGCGGCTCTCGGCCTCACCCAAGGCCTCCTCGCGGCGCTTAAGCGTATCGAGGGCGAAATGGCAATCGGCGGCGAAGTCCCCGCGCAACGGCGCGACGTCCGCGAAGCTGACGAGATGTGCGGCGAGGCGATCGAATTCGCGGATTTTCGGCGCGACTCGGGCGAGGCGCGCGAGGCGCAGCCTCTCCTCCGTCAGTTCGTTGAGGCGCGCGCGCCGCGCCGCGACGACGTCCTGCGCCGCCTTGAGCCGCTGGCGCGCCTTGTCGTAGTGCTCGCGCGTCATGAGGCCGTCCTTGACCGTCTTTTCGGCCTCCTCGAAGGCGTTGAGGGCGATGTAGAACAGCCGGTCCTTGCTCTTTCGCGTCTCGAACAGCGCGGAGGCTTCCGCGCGCAGGCCATCGACCGTCTCGACGAGCGATCTGAGGCCGCCGCCGGCCTCAAGAATCAGCCGGCCGATGTCGCCGTCTGCGGCGAGCAAATGTTCGCCGCCGCTGCGCAGGCTCGCGTGATTCAGCCCGAACAGGGAGGCGAATCTCTCGCGGCCCGTGGCGCCGAGGCCGAGAACCGCCTCGTCGACGGGTCGGCCAGAGGCGTCCGTCAGGGTGCGGCCGCGGCCTTTGCGCCGTTTGAGGGCGAGGCGCGTACCGTCAGCGCGCATGATCGTCGCCCTGATCGCGATCTTGTCCGCGCCGAAAACCTGGCCGCGTGCGCTCCGCTCCGGCACGCCGTAGAGAAAATCCGATATGGCTTCGAGCGCGCTGCTCTTGCCGGCCTCATTGGGGCCGAAGATGACATTGAGGCCCGGCGAGGCCGGGAAATTCAGCGTCGCCTCTTTAGCGCGGCCATAATGTTCGAGCGTCAAGGATTCAAAGCGCATCAGCGCTGGCCCTTTTCGAGCAGGGCGAGCGCGTGGGCGCGGGCGCGCTCGGCGCCCTCGGCTTTCATCTGCGCCAGAAAGGCGTCGGCATGGGCGGCCGCCGGCAGTTTGACCTTGATCTCGGCGAGCCGCGCCGAAAGGCGCTCCTGCAGCCAGTCTCCCCGCGAAAGCTCCTCGATCGCCGTTCTGAGGCCCCCGGCAATGGTCGGATCGACGCCATCTGGGGCGGGCGGCGACGAGGTCCGCAGGCAGAGCTTCTCCAGCCAGATGTCGCTATCGACGCCGGCGAGAACGGTCTCTGTCTCCTCGCGCAGGTTCTGCGAATCGGTCACGAGATCGGCGTGGAGGGGGCCTGCGCCGGTGAGGTTCAGGCGCAGCGCCAGCGCCCGGCCGTCCCCGGCCGAAAGAGCGGCTTCCGCACGGCCGCGGATCGCGGCGAACAGCCCCTCGCGATCGCTGAGCGCGGCGACGTCGATCGTCTCCGCCGCGAAGCGCACGACGTCGAGGGGACGATGCTCGACCGAGATCACGGCGCCATCCTCGACCGTGACGAGGCTCGCGCCTTTCGCGCCTGGCTCCTTGATGCTGCGGCTCTGGAGGTTGCCGGGAAAAAGGATGTGGGGCGTTGTCGAGAGCGATTCCCGCGTGTGGATGTGGCCGAGCGCCCAATAGGCGTAGCCGTGGTTGGCGAGCTGCTCGACGCTGCAGGGGGCGTAGCTGGCGTGACCTTCGCGCCCATTCCCGGCGGTATGCAAAAGGCCGATGTTGAAGAGCCCGGCGACCGGCGCCGGATAGGCGAGAGCGATATTCTCCGTCACTTCGCGCTGGGGGAAACTCTGGCCGTGAACGGCGGTGCCGATGTCCTCGATGATTACGGTGTCCGGCCGGTTCGAGGGCAGGACCGTGACATTGTCGGAGAGTTCGAGGCGTCCGGCGAAAGGATTGGCGGCGTCATGATTGCCGAGGATCATGACGACGCGCACGCCATGCTGGCTGAGGCGCCGCATCCGCTCGGCGAAGAACAGCCCGGTGTGATAGCTCTTCCATTGGCCGTCGAAGACGTCGCCGGCGATGAGGACGAGCCGGCATCCCTCCGCGATGGCGAGCGCGATGAGATTGTCGAAGGCCTGGCGCGAGGCGTCGTCGACGCGGGCCGAAAAATCCTGGGATTTCCGCGAGAGCCCAAGCAGCGGGCTGTCGAGATGAAGATCGGCGGCGTGGATGAAACGAAAGCGCAATCGGGATCCTTCAGGGCCGTTCGGCGTCGCCAAAATCGTGGCCGGGGCAAGCTATTGGCTGAAGCAATTTATAGGGCCTCGACGACGCGCATGCGACCCCGCGGAACCGGATATGCACCGCTGCGTTGGGCGCGAACGCGGGCGCTTTCGCCCGGCGATTGAGGGGAGACGGACAATGCCGCGCGGCGAAAAGTCAAAATATACCGACAAGCAGGAGCGCAAGGCCGAGCATATTGAGGAAAGCTACGAGTCGAGGGGCGTGCCGGAAAAGGAAGCCGAGCGCCGGGCCTGGGCGACGGTCAATAAGGATGACGGCGGCGGCAAGAAGCCCGGCGGCTCCGGGCGCGGCAAGGAAACAGGGCATCCTGCGGCGCACAAGGGCGGCCGGATGGGTGGCGCCGCGGCGGCTAAGAAAGCGGCGGCGACCCGCAAGGCCGGAGCCTAGCGCGACCCGCGCGGGCCCGCGGGAAGGGACCGGACATCGAGCGGCGCGCGGAGGCTGCGCGCCTTGACCTGACCGCGCTTTTTCCCCTTATGAACGCGCGGCTGCTCAACGGCCGCGGCATAAGGTCAAGACCACGATGGATTCCGCTCTGCCTGCGGCCGCGTCGAACAGCTTGAATTTTACCCTGATGGCGGGTCTGCTCATCGGCGGCCTCGCCCTCTTTCTCTTCGGTCTCGAATTGATGACCGCGGGACTGAAGGCGATCGCTGGATCGAGACTGCAAACCGTTTTGGGCAAACTGACCGCCAACCGCTTTCGCGGCGTGCTGGCCGGCGCTTTCGTCACCGCCATTTTGAACTCTTCCACAATCACCACCGTCCTCATGGTCGGATTCGTGTCGGCCGGCCTGATGACGCTGGCTCAATCCGTCCCCATGATCATGGGCGCCAATATCGGCTCGACCTTCACGGCGCAGCTGATGGCCTTCAACGTATCGGCGCTGACGCCATTCATGCTCGGGGCCGGGTTCCTGCTGCACGCTTTTGGCGGACGCCAGCTTTATCGCCAGCTTGGCGGCGTCATACTCGGCTTTGGCCTTCTCTTTCTC
>DAITNE010000300.1:0-3305 GCA_036834765.1 Methylocella sp. | reverse complement strand
GCATTCCGGCCAAGCGCCATGTCAGCGCCGACCCGGCGGCGTCACCGCGACGTTCCAGATCTCGTCGGCGTATTCGGCGATCGTCCGGTCGGACGAGAACCAGCCCATATGCGCGGTGTTGAGAATGGCGGATCGCCACCAGGCGCGTTTGTCGCGCCAGCGCTTAAACATCGCCCGTTGCGCGTGGTAGTAGCTGTCGAAATCGGCCGTCACGAGGAAGAAGTCGTGATAGGTGAGGGCGTCGACGAGGCCGCGGTAGCGATCCGGCTGCTCCGACGAAAACACGCCGGACGCGATGGATTCCAGCGCCTCGGCGAGCTTCGGCGCACGCGCGATCGCGTCCTGCCCGCTGATGCCCTGGCTTCGCTTGGCTTCGACTTCCTCTGCGGTCAGCCCAAATATGAAAATATTGGGTTCGCCGACTTTCTCCAATATCTCGACATTGGCGCCGTCGAGGGTGCCGATGGTCAGCGCGCCGTTCAGCGCGAACTTCATGTTGCCGGTGCCCGACGCCTCCATCCCCGCCGTTGAGATCTGTTCTGAGAGGTCGGCGGCCGGAATAATTCTCTCCGCCAGGCTGACATTGTAGTTCGGCAGGAACACGACTTTCAGAAGCCCGCGCACCGTCGGATCGGAATTGATGACCTTGCCGACGTCGTTGGCGAGCTGGATGATGAGCTTCGCCGTGGTGTAGCTCGCCGCCGCCTTGCCGGCGAAAATCTTGACGCGGGGGATCCAGTCCCTGAACGGTTGCGCGCGGATTTCCTCATAGATCGCGACCGCTTCCAGAATATTGAGGACCTGGCGCTTGTATTCGTGGATGCGTTTGATCTGCACGTCGAAGACGGCGTCGGGATTGACCTTGACACCGACCCGCTCCTGGATGATTCGCGCCAGCGTCATCTTGTTGGCGCGGCGGATCGCGGCGTAGCGTTCCTGAAACGCCGGATCGTCGGCGACGGCGGCGACTTTCTCCAGCACCATCGCATCGTCGAGAAGCCTGTCGCCGGTGACTTCGGTGAGGAGCGCGGTGAGGCTGGGATTGGCTTCCTTCAGCCAGCGGCGGAAGGTGATGCCGTTGGTTTTGTTGGTGATCTTTCCCGGCTCGACCGATTCGAGGTCGCGGAACACCGTCGTCTTCATCAGGGCGGAGTGCAGTTTCGAGACGCCGTTGACTTTATGCGAACCAAGAAATGCGAGATGGCCCATGCGCACGCGCCGTCCGTTCGATTCGTCAATGAGGGAGAGCGCGGCGAGTCTTTCGCCCGTCGCATCCGCAGCTTTGCTCACGCCTTCGAGGTGCAGCGCGTTGATGAGATAAATGATCTGCATATGGCGCGGCAGCAGGCGCTCGATCAGCGGCACGGGCCAAGTCTCGAGCGCCTCGGGCAGGAGGGTGTGATTGGTGTAGCTGAACGTCGCCTTGGTGATCGCCCAGGCATCGTCCCATGGAAGATCGCGCCGATCGACGAGGATATGCATCATCTCGGCGACCGCGATGGCCGGATGCGTGTCGTTCAGCTGGATGGCGACCTTGTCGGCCAGGGTCCGGATGTCGCCATGGAGGCGCATATGACGGGCGACCAGATCCTGCAGGGAGGCGGAGGCGAAGAAATACTCCTGCCGGAGCCGGAGCTCCTGACCGGCGGCCGTGGTGTCGCCGGGATAGAGAACCTTCGAGATCGATTCGGCCCGCACCCGATCCATCAGCGCGCCAATATGGTCGCCGCTGTTGAACTGATCGAGGCGCAAGGGATCGAGCGCGCGCGCCGTCCACAGCCGCAGCGTATTGATGTGCGCGCCGCGCCAGCCGGGGATCGGCGTGTCGTAAGCCAGCGCTTCGACCGTCTCCGCCGGCAGCCAGACCTGCTTGACTTCGCCGTCCGGCCCTAGCTCCGCTTCGATGCGCCCGCCAAAGCCGACGCTCCAGACGATTTCGAGACGCTGGAACTCCCAAGGGTCGCCGAAGGTCAGCCAGTCCTCAGGATATTCGAGCTGGCGTCCGTCCTTGATGCGCTGGCGGAACAAGCCGTGATCGTAGCGGATGCCGTAGCCATAGGCGGCGATCGACAATGTCGCCATGCTCTCCATAAAGCAAGCGGCGAGCCGGCCAAGGCCGCCATTGCCGAGCGCGGCGTCGGGTTCGACCTCGCGCAGCGTCTCGAGATCGACGCCGAGCTCGGCCAGCGCCGCGCGGGTCGGCTCGATCAGCTCCATATTGGTCAGCGAGTCGATGAGAAGCCGTCCGATCAGGAATTCGAGGCTGAGATAATAGACCCGTTTGCGGCCGGTCCGTTTCGTCTCTTCGATCGAGGACAGCCAGCTCTCGACGACCTTGTCGCGCACCGACAGCGCCGTGGCGATGAACCAGTCATGGGTGGTCGCCGTCGTCACGCTCTTGCCGACCGTGTGCCTCAGCTTGTCGAGGATCAGATCGCGAATCTCGCCGACCTTCGCGTCATGCGGGGACGGGCTGGCGGCGGCCGGCGGGAGCGCCTCTGCAGAGGGCGAGGATTCGGTTTCAAGGTCCATCAGGGCGTGGCTCCCTCTTTGACGCAAGCCCTTCGGGGCTGCTCGCGCGAGGCTCGCAGCAAAGCGCGGGCCATGACATTCGGCAAGGCCGGCCCTCCGGCCTTCGCTTGGGGGCAGGAACGGCGAATGAGCGTAGTCCAAGGGAGACAGCCGATAAAGCTGCGCCGGGCGAAATCGGGGGCGCCCCGCATCGGGTCTAGAGCCGATCTCCCAAATGATGCCTCGGCGGGGTCCAACATTGGCGAGGACCTGCGCCTTTCGATGCGCCCCGCCGGGCAATTGTGAATAAACCCCCTCAACGGCGCCCGCTGCAACCTCAGATCTATTGCCTAAGTCTTGGGTTCGACACAGTATACCCACCCGAAACGTCGTCCTTGTTCGATCAATTCCCAAGCGGAGAAAAACCATTATGGCGGGAAAATTCATGCGGCGTCGGTTATTCTTCGCCTTTCTCCTTCTGGCGCTCGGCGGCGGATCGGCCGGCGCGCAGACCTACGCCAAAGCGGGCATTTTGACGTGCGACGTCTCGGCCGGAATCGGTCTGATCCTCGTGCAGAAGCAGACGCTGCATTGCCTCTTCACGGATCATCGGGGCGGACCACCTGATGCTTATTTAGGCACGATCACGGAATATGGCGTCGCGCTTGGCGAAGTCGCCGCTGGTCACCTGATTTGGGGCGTCCTGAGTTCGATCGACGGCGTTCCGCATGGCGCCCTCGCCGGGACTTACGCCGGGGTCGGGGCGGAAGCCACGGCCGGAGGCGGGATCGGCG
>DAITNE010000299.1:0-3305 GCA_036834765.1 Methylocella sp. | reverse complement strand
GCCCAAATGGGTCTCACTGCACGCAAGGCTTTGAATAAATGTTAGCTTTGCAAGCAATATAATTGGAGACCGGAACCGGCGGGATCGCAGTGAAGTTTCAATCGTATGGCGCAGGCGACGATGCGGACCGCCTGAACCCACGAGGAGAAGAGCTTGGACAAGCCGTTGCTGGCTCATGGACGCCGGCCGAACGATCAGGGCGGCTTTGGTCCGTCGCGCCCGGCGCATCGGCGACGGAGCCCGAAAATCGGCATAGCCCTCGGCGCCGGCGCCGCCCGCGGCTGGTCGCATATCGGGGTCCTGCTTGAGCTCGGCGACCATGGCATCCACCCCGACGTCGTCGCCGGCACCTCGATCGGAGCCGTAATCGGCGGCTGCTACGCCGCCGGCCGGCTGGACGTCGCCGAGATGTTTGCGCGCAACCTCACCAAAAAGACCGTGTTCGGCATGATGGACGTGTCTTTTTCGGGAGTCGGACTTCTCGGCGGCGCAAAGCTGCGGCGCCGGCTGCATCAGGCGCTCGACGGCCGCCGGCTTGAGGACTTCGAAAGGCGCTTCGCCGCGGTCGCGACCGAATGCGGTACCGGGCATGAAATCTGGCTGACCAAGGGGGACGCCGTAGCGGCCATCTGCGCCTCTTATGCGCTGCCGGGGATCTTCGAGCCGGTTCGCATCAACGGGCGCTGGCTGTTCGACGGCGCACTCGTCAACCCGGTGCCGGTGACCGTCTGCCGCTCCCTCGGGGCCGAGATCGTGCTTGCCGTCAATCTCATCGGCGACAATGGATTTCGCGGCACGGTGATCAACGACCGCCTGTCGATGGAGCCGGCCCTCGAAGCGCTCGCCGCCGGCGCGGAAACGATGCCGAGAAAGGGCGGATTTCTGGGCGCGTTCCGTTCCGATCATCGGCGTCACTTCGGCAAGCGCGAAGATGGAGCGCCGGGGATGGGCAGCGCTATGATGGACGCCTTCAATATTGCGCAGGGGCGCATATCGCGCTCGCGGCTGGCCGGCGACCCCCCCGACGTCATCATCAACGCGCGGGTCAGCAAGGTCGGCCTGTTCGATTTTCATCGCGCCGACGAACTCATCGAAGCTGGACGCGAGGCGGCCCGTCGCGCGATACCGGAAATCGCAGATCACATCGCGCTGACGCCGGGCGATGAAGCCGACCCCCGATAGAACTTGCGTTAGGAGAGGCCTCAGGCGGTCGCGATATATTCCTTCATGGCCTCGTGCTGCCGCTCCATTTCGGCGAGGCGGTATTTGACGAGGTCGCCGATCGACACAAGGCCCGCGAGCTTGCCATCCTTGACGACAGGCAGATGACGGAAGCGCTGGCTGCTCATCTTGCCCATCGCCGCGCTCACGCACTCATTTTCTGTCGTGGTTATCACCCGCGCCGTCATGTGTTTCGAAACGGCGTCGTTGAGGGCGATTGCTCCGCCCCTTCCAATCGCCCTGACGATGTCGCGCTCGGAGAGGATGCCGAGAACATGGGCTTCCGCGTCGGTGACGACGACCGCGCCAATGTTTTTCTCCGTCAGAACCGCCAGCGCTTCGGTCAAGGTCCTGTGGGGCTGCGTGGTGCTCACTTGCCGTCCTTTTTCGGCAAGAATGCGCGCAATAGTCATCTCTGTCTCTCCCTGGAATTGTTCTTTTTGCTCTTGCGCTTCCAATGAAGCGGCAAATAGTCGCGTCTAAAATGCCCCGCTTTGCGGCGCCTTGCAACAGTCGTTTTTCAACGGGCGCCGCGCCCCGCCGACGCCCAGCTTCCAGCGCGGCCTCGGGATTAAAATCGCGGCTCGGAAAGCGTGGCGGCGTGGGCCTCCTGCGAAACCGGCAGGAACCGGCCGCTGGATTCGTCGAGCGCCAGCAGCTTGCCGTCGAGGATGCCGAAATAGGCGCCGTGCAGCGTGAGAATGCCCCGCTTCTCGAGCAGTGCGATCGAGGGAAATGTGCGCAGATTGGCGAGGCCCTGAACGATCGAGGCGAGCGCCAGACGTTCGGCGTATTCCTCGACAGGCTGTGTCGCGGGGCCAAGCTTGGCGGCGGCTGGAGCGATCAGGCTGATCCATTTGCCGATGAAGTCGCCGGACGACAACGGCTTCTGGTAGGGATCGAGATCGGCGTCGGCATAGGCCCGCACGCCGCCGCAACGGGCGTGGCCGAGCAGCACGACGTGGTTCACCCGCAATCCCAGAACGGCGTATTCGATCGCCGCCGAGGTGCTGTGCAGGTCATCATCCGGCCCATAGGGCGGCACCAGATTGGCGACGTTGCGGATAACGAAAATCTCGCCTGGACCGGCGTCGAAAATCACCTCGGGCGAAACCCGCGAGTCGCAGCATCCAATGAGGAGGATGCGAGGGCTCTGCCCGCCCTCTGCGAGCTGTTCAAAGCGATCGTGTTCGCGGACGAAGCGCCCGCCGAGAAAAGCCTCATAACCGGCGACCAGCCGCTGCGGCAGCAAGGGGCGCTGAGGCGCCGCACGGTCGTCAAGCGGAACGTTTTCGGTCACTACGCCACACCTGTGTTTGCCTCGCTCGAGACGAAGGTCAAACTTACAGAGATGGGTCGGACGAAGCAAGGAATGGAGCCAGGCGGCGCAAATGAGGCGATGATCACACCGACGTGAGCCGGCATCGCCGACGCGCAGTCGAATGAATGACGGACCAACGACGGCTGGTTGGCGTCAAGAAGCCAACCAGCCGAAGTCGCAGTGCTTCGAATAAACGCTCAGCCGCCTGTCTTGAGATTGTTTAGCGCTTGCTGGACCGAGCTCGAAGCCGGCGGCGGAGAGGCGCTGGTTATGGGCTTGTAATCCCCATCGCTGTCTTTCACGCGGCCGGAGCCTCGAGCCGCATAATCTCCGTCCGGCGCCTTGGCGTTGGCGTTCACCGCGGGCGGCGCAGGCGGCGTATAAGTTGCTGGAGGCGTCGAAATGAGTGCAGAAATCGACATGGGGAATCTCTCTCGTCCCGATTCTCGCGGAGGGAAAAATTTTGCGAGAGCGCGACGCTAGAGCGGAAGGGTTAAAAGACGCTCGGGAGATTTGTTCGAATGCGACTCAAATACCAGGCGACGTCGGAGCCGACGTTCATTTATCCGCCGATCTCCTCGCGACGGATTTCGAGCGCCAGCCAGTCTTCCTCCGCCGTCGCGAGTTCGGATTCCGCCGCGGCGAAGGCAACCGACGCCTCGGCGAATTTCGCGGAATCGCGCGCATAAAACTCCCGATCCTCAAGCAGCAGTTTCATCCTGGCGATCCGCCCGCGCAACGCCTCCATGCGCGCGGGAAGCGT
>DAITNE010000298.1:0-3307 GCA_036834765.1 Methylocella sp. | reverse complement strand
CCGAACCAATCTCGAGGCGGCCGACGAAATCACGCGGCAATTGCGCCTGCGCGATCTCGCGGGACTGATCGTGATCGATTTCATCGACATGGAGGAAGGCCGCAACAATCGCGCGGTGGAGCGGCGGCTGAAAGACGCGCTGAAAAACGACAGGGCGCGCATTCAGGTCGGGCGGATTTCGC
Organism: Methylocella sp.; assembly: GCA_036834765.1. GTDB lineage: Bacteria > Pseudomonadota > Alphaproteobacteria > Rhizobiales > Beijerinckiaceae > Methylocapsa. The sequence continues at coordinate 3,125 of DAITNE010000298.1, read as the reverse complement.
ATTTCGGCCTGCTCGAAATGTCGCGGCAACGCATTCGCACCGGCGTTCTCGAAGGCTCGACCGAGATCTGCCCGCATTGCTCGGGCTCCGGGATGCTGCGCTCCACGGCCTCCATCGCGCTGCATGTGCTGCGCGTCGCGGAAGATGCGCTGATCAAAAGCGCGAGCCACGATCTCGTCATCAGGACGAGAACGCCCGTCGCGCTCTACATCCTGAATGAAAAGCGGGCGCATCTGCGCGACCTTGAACGGCGTTTTGGCGTCGCCGTCACGATCGCCGCCGACGACAGCCTGATCGGCAACGTCTACCACGCGCTGGAGCGGGGCGAACCAGCCTCGGGCGGTCATGAACCGCTGGCCCTCGCGCCAAGCGAGCCGGCGCGCATCGCGGCGGACGATTTCATTGACAACGCCGCAGCCGAGTCCGGAGACATTCAGGATATAGACGCGCAGATCCCGCTTGAGGCTGGTCGGGACGAAGATATTCAGGACGAAGGCGGCGATAGGCGCGAGGGCGAAAGCGAGAGCGAGGCGGATAGCCGACGCAGGCGCCGGCGGCGGCGTAGGCGCGGCCGTGGCGGCGATCGCGAAGGTTCGGGGATCGCGGCGAATGCGCCGCAGCCGCCTGACGACGCCCTTGAAGTGATGGCTCGGATCGGCCAGTTGCAGCCGGTCCTCGCAACTCCTCAGCCGTCGGCTGAGGCGCTGTTCGACGCGGATGTCGCATTCAGCGCCGATGTCGCCGATTTTGAAGAGCGTGCCGTCGGCGAGTCCGTCGAGACGGAGCAGGCTTCGATCGAGGATTCGCCCCGCGCCGCAGAGGCGGAGGCGGCGCCAGCCAAATCCGGCGAACGCCGGCGTCCGCGCCGAAGCGCCAAGGCGCGCGAGGCGCCGACAGCATCAGAGGTTGCGCAAGAAATTGTGCGCGAGTCCGGCGAACAGGCCCCCGAACTTGCCCTGGAGACAAGCGCAGGCGGCGAGGCGACCGATGCGGATGGCGAAACCGTCGCCGCGCCGCGCCGTAGCCGTCGGGCGCCGCCGGCCCGCGCGCCGCGCCGCTCCATTGCTTCCGGCGCCGAGGCGACGGCGCTTGAGGCGGAAGCCTCGCCGCCCGAAGCCCAGGACGCCGCCGCCGAAAGCGCAGGCGCGCCATTGTTCGAACGCGCGCCAGATGGCGACGCTTTACAGGAACAACGCCGGGCCTCGCCGATCGAGACCGCGGAACCGGTTCGCAATCTGGAGCCGGCCAGGAACGGTCCGCTGCCGGAAAGCGAATCGCCGTCGCAACATCAAGATCCAGCGCGGCCGAAACGGTCGGGTTGGTGGCAGCGCGCGAAAGCGAGTCTCGGCAGATAGCGCTTTTCGCGCGAAGCGTGACCCAGTTTTCGCGAAGAAAAGGCGATAAAACAGTGAGTTAGAGACGTTTTCCGTTCCCTGCTAACGGGAAAATGCTCTAGCGCTTTGGTTTCACTTGCGTTTCCAATGGCGCGGGGATCGAAAGATACTTTCGAGGAGTTCGGATCAATGTTGAAGCGAAGCCTTGCGCTTTTCACGCGCCGCGCCGGCCTGGTGCTGGCGGCGTTCGCCCTTATCGCGCTCGCGCCGGCGCGCGCGGACGAGTTCTCGGCCGCTCAGAAGGCCGAGATCGAATCCATCCTCAAATCCTATCTCCTCAAAAATCCGGAAATTCTCCGCGACACCGCGGCGGCGCTTGAGGAGCGCGAGAAACAGGCCGAGACGGCGGCGCGCCAGCAGATCATCGCCGATCCGGCGAGTCCCCTTTTCGATGTCTCCAATCAAGCCGTCATCGGCAATCCGAACGGCGCGATCACGCTCGTTGAGTTCTTCGATTACAACTGCGGCTATTGCAAACGCGCGCTCGCGGATCTCGCGCGTCTGATGAAGGATAATCCCGACCTCCGGGTGGTTTTGCGCGACCTTCCGATCCTGGCGCCAGGGTCGGTGGACGCAGCCAAAATCGCCAACGCCGCGACCATCCAGTTCAAGGGCCAGAAATTCTGGGAATTCCACCAGAAGCTGCTTGGCTCGCACGGTCCGGTCGGCAAGGTCGAGGCGATCGCCGCCGCCAGGGATTTCGGAGCCGATGTCGACAAACTGACCAAGGATTCCGAGCAGCCAACGGTCAAGGCAGCCGTCGATCAATCGACCGAACTTGCGAAAAACCTCGCGATCACGGGAACGCCCAGCTATGTGATCGGCGATGAAGTCGTCGTCGGCGCCGTCGGCTATACCGATCTTGAGGCCAAGATCCTCAATGTCCGCAAATGCGGCAAGGTGATCTGCTCATAAGCGGGCAAGCGGGTCGGGAAGAGGCTTTGACGCCTCTGTGCGCGATTGGCAGGAGAGGAGGGACTCGAACCCCCAACCCCCGGTTTTGGAGACCGGTGCTCTAACCAAATTGAGCTACACTCCTACGCAGGCCGCATCTGTAGCTTGAAGCCCTGAAGAAAATCAAGCTTTGAACGCGCAAAGCGTCAGGTTCGCCCTTGAAGGAATGAAGTTGGCAAACTCGAACGTGCGAACGGCGGAAGGGCGAGGACTCATCGCCGCGTTAGAGGCGATCGTGGGCCCGGCGCGTGTGCTGACGCTCCCCGCCGACATGGCCGCCTATCTCAGCGAGCCGCGCGATCTTTTCAAGGGGCGCGCACTCTGCATCGTTCGCCCCGGCGCGACGGCGGAGGTCGCCGCCATAGTCAAGCTTTGCAGCGAGGCCGGAACGCCGATCGTGCCGCAAGGCGGCAATACCGGCCTCGTCGGCGGCCAGATGCCCGGAAGCGGCGACAAGGCGATCGTGCTTTCGCTGCAGCGGATGCGGGCGTTGCGCGAAATCGACCTCGCCTCCAACACAATGACGGTCGAGGCCGGCATGATCCTCGCCAACGCCCAAGCTGAGGCCGATCGCGTCGGCCGCCTGTTTCCCCTCTCGCTGGCCTCCGAAGGATCCTGCACCATCGGCGGGAATCTCGCCACCAACGCGGGCGGCACGGGCGTCATCGCTTACGGCTGCGCGCGCGATCTCGTGCTCGGGATCGAGGCCGTGCTCGCGGACGGGCGGATTTACGCCGGTCTTTCCAAGCTTAAGAAAGACAATACCGGCTATGATCT
>DAITNE010000297.1:0-3324 GCA_036834765.1 Methylocella sp. | reverse complement strand
TGGCCGCCGCCGACGTCGTGACCTTGGCGCTGCCCTCGGACATCGACAACCTCCAGCGCGTCGGGCTGGTGGCCGACGACTGGAAGCACCGATTTCCGCATGCCGCGCAGCCGTATTATTCGACGATCGTGTTTCTCGTCCGCAAGGCGAATCCCAAACACATCCGCGACTGGCCCGATCTGGGCGCGCCCGGGCTGCAAGAAATGCGCTTCGATATTGCTCGCCGCGGGCAGCGCGGGAAGCACCGAAAAAATGGTTCCGATCGACACATTGGCGTCGATGTTCGAGGAGCCGTCGAGTGGGTCCATGGAGACGACGACATGCGCGGTCGGATCAAGGAGCAAGGGCTCGGGCAACTCCTCCGACACGACGGCGTAAACCGGCGCGCCCCGCAACGCCTCGACGAACATCTCATCGGCCAGCACGTCCAGCTCTTTCTGGACGTCGCCGTCGGCGTTGGCGCTATCGCGGCTGGCGCCGAGGCGGCCGTACAATTGGCCAAGGCCGATGAGGTCCGACATCTTCACGGCTGCGGCGGCGATCTCGGCGAGCACCGCCGCTGCGGATTCCAGCCCCGCGTTCGCCTTGACGCTTTGGTCGAGATAGGCCTGAAGGTCCTGCGCCCCCGAAATCCTCGGCATGTCGACACGTTTCCCTTTTTTGCTTGACGCGTTATCGCTGAACGCCGCCGAAAATAAAAGCGAATATCATTGAGCTTGCCGTAAGAAATATTTAGGAAAAAGACAATGAGCCAATGCGTCGCCTGACCTTAAAACACCTCGAAACCATCGTCGCCGTCGCGCAGAGCGGGACGATCGCCGCCGCCGCCGAGAACCTCAACGTAACCGCCGCGGCGCTGACCTCCCGGATTAAGCTTCTCGAGGATGACGTCGGGCTCGCCCTGTTCGATCGCACGGGCGGTCGCCTGCGCCTGACCAACGCTGGCCAGCAGGTGGTCAGCGTCGCGACGCGCATTGATCGGACGCTGGCCGAACTCAAGACTACGCTTTCCGCGTACAAGGACAAGCATTCCGGCCGCGTGACGATTGGCGTAACCTCTACCGCTCAATATTTCGCGCCCCGATTGATCGCCGCATTCGCGCGCGGGAACCCGCGCATCGACATTTCCGTCACCGTCGGCAACCGGGCCACGATCATGGCGGCGGTGCGCGACCAGACGGTCGATATTGCGCTGATGGGCAGTCCGCCAACAGATTTTCCGGTGACCAGCGAAATATTCGGACCTCACCCCCAAGTCGTTATCGCTCCGCCTGAGCACAGTATGGCAAAACGAGTCGGCATAGACAAGACGGAGCTCTGTCATGAGGGCTTCATCATCCGTGAGGAAGGCTCGGGCACGCGCAATGTATTCGACGCTTTCTTTGGCGGAATGGTGCTGCCGCCGCCACGCGTTCACATCGAAATTGGCTCGAACGAGACGGTCAAGCAGGCGGTGATGGCGGGCCTTGGCCTGACGCTCATCTCCGCCCACACCATTGAGGCCGAGGTGGCGGAAGGCCGGCTCGCCATTCTCGACGTGATCGGCCTGCCGCTGATGCGCCAATGGTTCGCGGTTCGTCACAGACATCGCGAACTGTCGCCCGCGGCGCGGTCCATGTGGGATTTCATCGTCTCGGACGGACGCGACTTCCTGCCGAAGATCGCTCTGCCCAAAGAGTGACGGCGAAAGCCACGATCGCCAACGGGCCCGTCCTCAGGCGCCGGCCTTGGGCGCCGCCTCCTTCTTCAGCCGCGCCAGCCAGCGCCGCGCCTGCGCCCTGACATTCGTGGGCGCGGTCCCGCCATAGCTGACCCGGCTACGGACGGATTTTTCGACGCCGAGCACGTCGAATCCCTCCGCCGTGACGCCCGGCTCGACGGCCTGCATCTCGGCGAGCGTCAGCTCTTCGAGGCCCTTATCCTTCGCGGCGGCGGCGGCGACGAGGCGCCCCGTGACGTGATGCGCCTCGCGGAAGGGCAGGCCGAGGCTCCTGACCAGCCAGTCGGCGAGGTCGGTCGCCGTGGCGAAGCCCGCGGCCGCCGCCGCCTTCATCCGCTTGAGATCGGGCGTCATGTCGCCGACCATCCCTGTCATGGCGGCGAGGCACAGGAACAGCGATTGCAGCGCGTCGAACGCGCCTTCCTTGTCCTCCTGCATATCCTTCGAATAGGTCAGCGGCAGGCCCTTCATCACGATCAGCAGGGCGGTCAGCGCGCCGATGATCCGGCCGGCCTTGCCGCGCACCAGTTCGGCGGCGTCGGGATTGCGCTTCTGCGGCATGATCGAGGAGCCAGTCGAGAATTTGTCGGAGAGGGACGCAAAGCCGAACTGCGGCGTCGACCACAGCACGATCTCCTCGGCGAAACGCGACAGGTGAACGGCGCAAATTGCAGCTGCGCTCAAGGCCTCCAGCACGAAATCGCGGTCGGACACGCTGTCCAGCGAATTGGCGGTCGGCCGGTCGAAGCCGAGCGCCTTGGCCGTCGCCGCGCGGTCGATCGGAAAGGAGGTGCCAGCCAGCGCCGCCGCGCCGAGCGGGCATTCGTTGAGACGCCCCCTCGCGTCCCAGAAACGGGCGCGGTCCCGCGCGAACATCTCGACATAGGCGAGCAGGTGATGGCCGAAGGTGACGGGCTGCGCCGATTGCATGTGGGTGAAGCCCGGCATGACGCTCGCCGCATGCTTGAGGGCCTTCTCCGCCAGCGCCCGCTGCAAATCCGCGATCTGGCGGTCGAGCCCGTCGATCGCGTCGCGCACCCAGAGACGGAAATCGAGCGCGACCTGATCATTGCGCGAGCGCGCCGTGTGCAGGCGCCCGGCCGCCGGGCCGATCAGGGCCGCGAGCCGCGACTCGATATTCATGTGAATGTCTTCGAGCGCGCGCGAAAAGGTGAACGTCCCGCTCTCGATTTCAGTTCTGATTGCGGTTAGGCCCTTCGCGATCGCGGCGGCGTCCTCCGCCGAGACGATCCCCGCCTGCGCCAGCATCGCGACATGGGCTTTCGAACCCTCTATATCCTGCAGCGCGAGCTTGTAATCGAAGCCGATCGAGGCGTTGATCTCCTCCATGATCGCGTCGGGACCGCTGGCGAACCGGCCGCCCCACATCTTGTTGCTCATCTTGGCGCGCTTCTTTGAAGAAAATGGACTGGAAAAACGACAGCATGACGCAAAATGAGAGGCGCCAGAACCCCGGCCGCAATTTCACCCCCCGGCTGCTCATCGCCGCCGGCTTCGTCCCGGCGGCGGTCGCCGCCTTCGCCCTTTAAGCGATGAAAGCGCAGGACGGCAAGGACGTCGCGGCGAACGCCGCCTGTCCCGGC
>DAITNE010000296.1:0-3329 GCA_036834765.1 Methylocella sp. | reverse complement strand
CGCCGCGCAAGACGAGTCAGCGCACGGCTTGGAGACGCAAGAGCCGGCGACGCGAGAGATGTGGGCGCCAGCGCGCTGGCGGAGCGCCGCTGCCTTTCTTCGCGCCGGCTTTGTCGCCCGCGCAAGCTTGCGGGCTCTATCCCGCGCGGCGGACCTCGTCTTTCCGCCCGCCTGTCTTGGCTGCCGCCAGGCGACGCAAACGCACGCCTCGCTCTGCGCCGCCTGCCGGTCGAAGGTGCGCTTCATCGAGCGGCCCTTCTGCGAGCGGCTTGGCGTTCCCTTTCCCGTCGATCTCGGCAATGAGGGGCTGCTCTCGCCGGAAGCCGTCGCCGATCCGCCGGTCTACGCCCGCGCCCGCGCCGTCGCCCATTTCGAGGACGGGCCGGTGCGCGATCTGCTGCACCGGCTGAAATATGGCGACCGGATGGAGCTCGCAAAGCCGCTCGGCGCGTGGATGGCGCGGGCGGGCACCGAGCTTCTCGTCGACGCCGATCTCATCGTTCCGGTCCCCTCCATCGCGGGCGGCTGTTTGCGCGCCGCTTCAACCAGTCGCAGGCTCTGGCGCAGGCGATCTCGGCGGCCTGCGGCGTTCCCACCGACCCGCTCAGCCTCGCCCGCGTGCGGCCGACGCAATCGCAAACGAGCCTCACGGCTTCGCAGCGGGCGATCAACGTGCAAGGCGCCTTCAAGGTCAAAAGCGATATGGCGGCGCGGATCGAGGGTCGCGCCATCGTGTTGGTCGATGACGTGATGACGTCTGGATCGACCGTCAACGCGGCCTCGCGCGCGCTGCTGCGCGCAAAGGCCGCGCGGGTGGACGTGCTCGTTTTCGCGCGGGTTGTGTAGAGCGTTTCTAGGTCAAGCGATGCGACAACAAGGAGCGCTCACGCCGCCTGCGTCTGCAACGCCGCCGCAACAGTGAATTTCGCCTCGGTCTTCGCCTTGATCTCGTCAACCGTGACGCCGTCGGCGAGCTTTACCAGCGTCATGCCCGAGCCGGCCGCCTTGTCGATGTCGAACACCGCGAGATCGGTGATGACGCGGTCGACCACCGCCGAGCCGGTGAGCGGCAGGGTGCAGTGATGCAACAGCTTGGACTGGCCCTTGGCGGTATGCTCCATCACCACCACGACGCGCTTGACGCCGGCGACGAGGTCCATTGCGCCGCCCATGCCCTTGACCATCTTGCCAGGGATCATCCAGTTGGCGAGATCGCCTTTCTCGGTGACTTCCATGGCGCCTAGGATGGCGAGGTCGATGTGGCCGCCACGGATCATCGCGAAGCTGTCGGCGGAGGAAAAGAAGCTCGTCGTCGGCAGCTCGGTGACGGTCTGCTTGCCGGCGTTGATGAGGTCGGCGTCCTCCTCGCCCTCGAACGGGAACGGCCCCATGCCGAGCATGCCGTTTTCGCTCTGCAATTGGACATCCATGCCGTCGGGAATGAAATTGGCGACCAGCGTCGGAATGCCGATGCCGAGGTTGACGTAAAATCCGTCGCGCAATTCCTTGGCCGCCTCGGCCGCCATCTGATCCCTGGTCCAGGCCATTGGTTGTTTCCTCGGAGTTTCAGGCCGCCGCGCGCGGGCGCGTGGTTCTTTTCTCGATCAGCTTGGCGACGTCCGGCGCATGGATGATGCGCTGCACGAAGATGCCGGGCGTGTGGATTGAGTCGGGGTCGATTTCGCCGGCGGGCACGAGGTGCTCCACCTCGGCCACCGTGAGGCGCGCGGCGCTCGCCATCATCGGATTGAAATTGCGCGCGGTCTTGCGGAAAACGAGATTGCCCTCGGTATCGCCCTTCCAGGCGTGCACGAGAGAAATATCGGCGAAGAGGCCGCGCTCCATGACATAGGTCGCGCCGTCGAATTCGCGCGTCTCCTTGCCCTCCGCGATGATGGTGCCGACCCCCGTCCGCGTGAAGAAGGCGGGGATGCCGGCGCCGCCGGCGCGAATGCGCTCGGCCAGCGTGCCCTGCGGATTGAATTCGAGCTCAAGCTCGCCAGACAGATACAGCTGCTCGAAGAGCTTGTTTTCGCCGACGTAGGACGAGATCATTTTTTTGATCTGCCGGGTTTCCAGAAGAAGCCCAAGCCCAGCGCCATCGACGCCAGCGTTGTTCGAGATGACCGTCAGACCCTTGGCGCCGGAATCGCGCAGCGCGTGGATCAGCTCGGTCGGAATGCCGCAAAGGCCGAAGCCGCCGCACATTAGCGTCATGCCGTCCTTGACGGCGTCCGCCAGAGCCGATTTCGCGTCGGGAAAAACCTTATTCATGGAGACCCTTGCTTCTACGCGCCTTTCGCCGGAGCGTCCTCCTGTCGCGATCCTGCGCGGCGCGGCCCAATATAGTCGAGGCGAAAAAATGATCCAGCGCGTTTTCGCAGCGCAAAAGCCTCAAAAAGCGGCGGCGCCGCGGGTTTTCGGATAGGATGCCGCCGAGCCTCTTGCCGGAAACCCGCGTGACTTCGCTAAGCCTGATTTTCGATCGCCCCCTCATCCGCCGCCGCCTCGATCGCGCGGACAAAGGGGGCGCCGAGGATTTCCTGCTTCGCGCCGCGATCGACGATCTTTGCGAGCGCCTCAGCCTCATCAAGCGCGACTTTCCCGCGGTGGTCGAGATCGGCTCCGCTTCGCCGGCGTTTTCCGCGCGGCTCGCCCATGAGGGACGGCTCATCGTCCGCATGGCGCCGTTGGCGCAACTGGCGGCCGGCGCGCCGCAGATTGATCTGTCGCGGGACGCGGGCGGAAAAGCGGAGTCCACTTTTCCTCGTCCCGCTCTCGCCCTCGTCGGCGATGAGGAAGCCCTGCCCTTCGCCGATGCGCGTTTCGATCTCGCCGTCTCGGCCCTGAGCCTGCATACAGTCAATGATCTGCCCGGCGCGCTGATCCAGATCCGGCGCATTCTGAAGCCGGACGGTCTGTTCCTTGGCTGCCTTCTCGGCGGCGCGAGCCTCAAGGAATTGCGCAGCGCGCTCGGTGCCGCGGAAACCAAACTCTATGGCGGGATCAGCCCGCGCGTCGCGCCCTTCGCCGACGTCCGGGACATGGGCGGTCTTCTGCAACGGGCGGGCCTCGCTTTGCCCGTCGCCGACAGCGAGTCCCTGACCGTGCGCTACCGCGATATGTTCGCTCTGATGGCCGATCTGCGCGCCATGGGGGCCACCAACGCGCTTGTCGACCGCGTCCGCAAACCTTCGTCCCGCAAGCTGTTCTTGCGCGCGGCGGAGATTTATGCGGAGCGCTTCAGCGATCCCGACGGCCGGGTGCGGGCGAGTTTCGAGCTGATCTTCGTCTCCGGCTGGGCGCCGCATGAGAGCCAGCAGAAGCCG